>NZ_JAJAFZ010000029.1:0-55940 GCF_025384895.1 Photorhabdus kayaii | reverse complement strand
ATCCAGTTGTTGTGTGATTTAGCCACATTGAAACTGGAACCCGGCAGTTTTGTGGACTGGCATTTGCGTCAACTGCACAGTGATGTGCTCTACTCGGTTGAAACAGCTCGGGGACAGGGCTATATCTATTGTCTGATTGAACATCAGTCCACTCCTGACCCGCTGATGGCCTGGCGGCTGATGCATTATGCCATGTCAGCTATGGCGGCTCACCTGAAAAAAGGCCATACTGAACTCCCGTTGGTGGCACCTCTGCTGTTTTATCATGGTGAGATTCGGCCGTATCCTTACTCAAACCGGTGGCTGGATTGTTTTACGCTCCCCGAACAGGCGGCTCGCTTATACCGTCAGGCGTTTCCGTTGGTGGACGTCAGTGTGCTCAGCGATGAAGAGATCCTGACGCATAAAGGGGTAGCCCTGATGGAGCTGGTGCAAAAACATATTCGCTGCCGGGATATGCAGGAATGGCTCCTCCAATTGGTGGAACTGTTGAATGCAGGGTATAATACAACCGAGCAGCGCAATGTGGTGTTACGCTATATTTTACTGAATGGACATACGCTGGATCTCTCACATTTTGTCCATCAACTGATTGAACAATCTCCGGAGCATGAAACGATGTTGATGACTATTGCAGAACAGCTTGAACAAAAAGGGCGCGAGCAAGGTATCAAGCAAGGTATTGAACTAGGCCGAGAAGAAGGCCGAGAAGAAGGTAAACTGGAAACGGCTCGTGCCTTATTACGGCATGGCGTGAGTTTGGACATTATTGTCACTAGTACCGGACTGAGCCGGGATAAAATTGAAATGTTAAAGCATTAAATTAATCTTCTCTTTCACAGTAAAATGCCGATATTCAAGATCGGCATTTTTGTTCTTATTCAGGATGATGGCTATACAAGGGACTTTTACGTTTTCCCGGCGAAGCTGAAACCGGTCAGACTGAAGTAACAATCTCCGGAGCATGAAACGATGTTGATGACTATTGCAGAACAGCTTGAACAAAAAGGGCGCGTGCAAGGTATCAAGCAAGGTATTGAACTAGGCCGAGAGGAAGGCCGAGAGGAAGGTCGAGAAGAAGGTAAACTGGAAACGGCTCGTGCCTTATTACGGCATGGCGTGAGTTTGAACATTATTGTCACCAGTACCGGACTGAGCCGGGATAAAATTGAAGCGTTAAAGCATTAAATTAATCTTCTCTTTTATAGCAAAATGCCGATATTCAAGATCGGCATTTTTGTTCTTATTAATAGCGTTTTGAAAGGCAGTAGGAAAAGGTTAATAAGGAAAAATAAGAAATATTATTATTCATGATAAAAGCAAAAACCTCGTTATTTTTAACGAGGTTTGTCAGCGGTTTGGAAGCCTCTAATGAGGCTTCTCGGTAGAGTTTTATTATCTTCTACCTTCATATTTACCGACATGATAATTTGATCCACAATTATCTAATTTTTTTATACCTTTAAAGTACCATGTAATCCCATTCTCTGTATATTTATTAGAAAAAGAAGATTGACCACCATTTTTAACAACATATTTAGTATATATACGCGTGCTATCGTTATAGGATATAGGTGAATTATAACAGTTGCTCCAATTAATATCTACGTTTGCTGATGCAACCCCAATTCCTCCAGTTAATGCAATACCTGATACTAATGCTCCGACTACCAATAATTTCTTGAACATAAAAATACCCTCTTTAATAGTTTTATAATTTGCATGATTTAATAACTTGCACATTAAGTGTATCGCTTTTATAAAATTTGTCAAAATTTTGAAGTTAAAAATATTTATTTTAATCTTGTTAATGTTAGGATTTTATTTTATAAAATAGGAAAGTATTTACTGAGGAATATAAAGCCATATGTAATAATACATGCTAAATCATCACATGGATTATATTTCAGTTTTAAAATCTGCTTATATTTTTCATTTTAGATTAGAAATCTAACTTCTTATTTACAAAAGCTCCTCCCTCAATATTAAGAGTCCTCTGTCAATTAGACAGTTTCTAAAAGGCACAACTAAACGGACAGAAAGGGCATTTCGCCCCTTCTGCTGCTTCTCGTGTGACCTTTAAGAGATCAGTGATGACGTCAGCATAGCCTGCGAAGCTGGACGGATTTGCGGTAGGTGGTCGCGGGCACCACCGGTATCAGGGAACGAAGCCATAGCCCCACTCAGCTTCACCAGGCTCGGCCCCTCTGTGTCCGGGACAGCGACAACGGCATGGGTTGTGATGACGGGTTGCTTGCTGGCCCAAGACAGTTCCATCAGACCTTCCTTGGTGTAATTCCATTGGGTAAATCCCTCGACCAGGTGGTCCACGTTGATCACCGACGAGGAACCTTCCAGCTCGATTTGCAGATGCCGATGGGACATAGCCTGACTGTCAAATACCTGACGCACTATCAGGGCCGTTCCGTTGCTGGAATCGGTTAACATCAAGTCGTCATCGTGGCGGTTCACCAGGATGCTTTCCGGATCAACCAACGGTAGGATCAGGCGGTCTAAGGCTTGGCCCTGGTCGTCGTTATCGATGACTATCGTACGGTAATGGGACCATATCGCCCGGCTGAGGCGGTAGGTATCGCTATCGGTGCCGCCATGCAGTACCACGCTGTCGACACCATCAATGAGCGGTGGCGTCAGATCGTCCTTGCTGTCCTCTACAACCCCGCCTTGAAGTAGAAGGGAAGAACCGATACGCTCCACGCTTGTGAACCTATTGAGCATCTGTGCACTGCCGTCCTTGATTTGGTACAGAGCTTGAGTCATCGGGCTGTACACATATGCCGTCTTTTCACCAGCGGCGATCCCCACAAAGCGCAGATTGTTCGAGACAGGGATTCCATTACCCCAAAATACCTGACCGCTGTCGATATCGAACCAGCCTAGTTCCTTGTTGTCCTGCAAGGTCAGTGTCCCTTTGGCCTGCCACTGGTCGGCGAGTTTGGTGAGCGCCTGTGGCAGTTGGGCTTGGTTGTTCTGCCGCCAGTCTTTGTCAACGCCAACTAACTGCAACTCGCCGTTATTGGTTCGTAGTAAGATCTCGCCCTTGACCGTGATCAGACGTATGCCGGTATCGACCTGTCGCGCTTCCTTGAGATGCAACTTAGGTGTCAACTCACTGGCAGTAGGAAGTCGCGCCGAGGCGCTAAGTATCAGATTGGCGCCGCCAAAAGCCGTGGTCAACGCCTTTTCGGTCATGGCTAGTTGACGATACAACTTGCCGCTTTCGGGCTCGAAAAGCAGTGCTGAGGGGCTATCCATTTCGAATCCCAGCAACTGCAACGATTTGCCCTGTAGTGCCGCTGAAGCCACCACCACTTGGCCGTTGTGGTACCACACTGGCAGTAGGTTTTTGCCGTCGGTGCCCTTGATCCCGAACACTGCCAGAGTGGTGCTGCCGTCGGTAATGTTAGCCAGATCTTGCCACCAGTGGGTACGCCCCTTGAGCCAATGCTCATTAACCGCTTCATAGTTAAGCTGTCCCTGCGCATCGAGCCGGGCCACACGCCCATCCTCGGTGATGGCGAGCAGGCTACCATTCAGGTTGACCAGATTAGCCAACGCTGGCGTGCTGATGCGTAATGCGCTGGGATGATTGGCATTGAGAACAGTCTGGCCGGGACCTTCCTGACGGAACAGAGCTTTCTGTTCCTTGCTGTAGAAGAAGAACACTTCCGTACCAGTGGGGAGGGGAATGCTGCCCGCCAACACGAGATCGGCCGGGATCGGCCAGGCACTGCGGGCCTGTTCGTGCGCTTCAAAATGCAAGGTCTGATCCGCCGGTGGCGCCAGATTCGGCTTGATCAGCATCAGCGTCCCATTGCCGGTGCGTATCCAGTAGCGATGCGCTACGCCAGCCGCATCCACGCCGAACACTGTGACCAGCGCCGCACTGGTCGGTTGTATCAGCCGTGCGCCCAGCGTATACGTCGGAGTTTCACGTTGAATGCTATCGTTCTCGTAGCCTTGGAGTATAGTTTTGAGCTCATCACTATGCAGGCCGGTACGGGCCGAAAGCTGGAGGAGCGCATCATCACCCACCGCACTGACCAACTCCATTCGGTCACCGAGGAGCCGATAGCTCAGTTCAGCTTCCTTCCCTTTTAGCTGATAACGGCGCGCCAGATAGACCGCATTCCCCTCTTGCCATAGCCGACAGATCTGGCCTGCACTCTGGTTGAACCAAGGCTCAAACTGAGCGTCGACCTGTCCCGTGGCGATGTCTACCCGCCATGCCGCCGCATTATCGGCGTCGTAGAAATAGGCATGGTCGCCCATCACTGCACCCAGTTGTGCATGCCTGGCTTGTTTGTGGGGGGTGTCGGTGAACAGCATGCGGTCTTTGGCTACGTCGTAGAACGCCCGGCCGACATTTCGCTCGTTGTATCTGTAGTTCTCCACCACCACGTACTGCCCGTGCAACTGATGCGCCTTGGCTAGATCGCTCAGATGCTGCTCGATGCTATGGCCCGGCACCTGCCACTTGCTCGCATCTTCGCTTACCACCTGAGTTGTCAAGTTGGAGAAGTCAACTTCGCGCACCTCGCCCTTGCAGTTGACTACCAGCACTTGCTCTTTCCGATCTGAATCGAGTTCGACCACCACTCCACCAACGACCAGCCGGTTCTTCGACACACTGATACTGTCACTGGCGAGCTGGCTGCTGTCGATGATCCAGCGTGACGGCGCACTGCCGACCAGATTATGCGGGACATCGCTCGTGAGCTTCACGCTGGCGCTTTCGTTCAGCCCGATAAGGTACTCGCCACCGGCACCCTTGATCTCGTAATGCAGGTAGCCATGCAATTCCTTGGGTAGCTCGGGCACTATCAGTTGCCGGTTGCGCTGGTCGAGCACCACTTCGATTGGTGTCGCCATATATTCCTGATGAATCCTACGAATCGTCACCTCCCCTGGAAAGATGTAGAAGTCGTAGTCGAATCGTTTATCCTCTTCAAGCCTGCGGATCACATCAAAACCGGCATCGTGACGTGTAGTTGCGCTAGGGAGCTGCATGTATTCGTAACTGATGAAGGACTTTGGGGTACCGGGCAGGATCAGCACATTGCTGTCGCTGTGGTCGAGTTTGTGGGAAACGTCCTTGTAACCGATTCCACTGCGCACCTCGATTGCTTGGCTGCGGTCATGGACCATCTTTGGAAAGTCGCCGATCCAGAAGAAATAATTGATTCTTCCTGAACCGGTAAAGCCCGAATGGGTGCGGTAAATGTACTGACTGTCGAAGTCGATCTGATTCTTGCGCAGATCCAGGGTTTTAATCACAGCCCCAGCCAAGGGCACCAGCACTTTCTTTTCGTTGTCATACCGATATCCATTGCCTTTATAGGCATTGTCGAGCGTGTTGAAGTAATGGCCTACCGCCTTGGCATCCTCGGCAACCGCACCAAAGGCTTGCGCCAGTGCCGTAAAGCCCACTGCGAGCCCGCCAAGGATCACTCCTCCAGAACCGAGCACAGCGCCCGCTGTTGAGGCACCGACCAAACCAGCCCCCACCCCGGCTGTACCAGTGACGAAGCTAGCCGAGTCGAACGCAAGCTGGGTACCGAACACCGCCTTCTGACCATCGTTCTCAGCGTGGGCCAGCTCATAAGCATCCAGGCCGACCATAGCGCCGCCAAACAGTACGCCTGCGCCTTCATTGACGGTGTGCCCCAGGATGGAGGTAAAGTCCTTGAGTGAAGTTTCGGCGGCCACCACTTCGCCGCGCAACGCCGTACGCACCAGTTCGCTGACTTTAGTCACGTCCTGTACGCCACTGTGAGCCATCTGGACAAAGTTGATGTAGCTGTGGACCTTGAGTGCGGTGGACAGATCAGGCGAAGCGATCCCACGTGCCGCGTCGTTGCGGTTCTTGTCGGCAAACCATTGGATCAATGTCTGTATCGCAAACCCGGCGTTTAGCCCATCAACAACTGGAGCTGCTTCGCCGATACCGCCTTTGGGCTGTATCTGGCCGTGTTCGAGGGTGAAATGTTGGCCTAGGGTGAGCACATGTTCATCGATAAAGCGGCGGAATTCGATAAAGGTGGCATCACTGCTGCTCACCCAACGGGTCTCCTCGGGTTGGTCGCGATTGATGAACTGGATTCGATAGTGGCCTTTGCCTTGGTCCTCGGTATTGCCAATCACTGGCATCCAGCGCTGATCAAGGTTGTTTTCTTGGGCGATCCGTGTACTGGCCTCGGCGAACCTTGATCCCCACTGTTCGGCATCGAGGATCGCCAATGCAGTGTGCAACCGGGTGTCCTTGGCAATCCGTACTTGGGTGTTAACCGCCTGCTCAACCTGCCGCCGTTGCTCTATGACCGTGGTTAGTTCATCGGGACGAGTCAGGTCGGCCACGTTCAGGTCGTTACCCACTGGCACCTTTGCCATCTTGCTGGCATCGATCTCCACCAAGTTGAAGATAGGGGCTAACTCGCTGCCAAGCGAACCGTAGTGGGCGGCCAGTTTGCGTCCCACCAAGTGATTCTTCATGGCCTGGAAGAAGCTGCTTGTACTGTTGAAGGCAAAAATACCGACATTCGGATCATAGAAATAGTAACGGCGTCCTTCGAGTCCGACCGTACTTCCCACCATCATCGAGTGATTTGGGGTATTGAGCGCGAACGTTGAGGTCTTGGTCGTCTTTTTCAGCAGGGAAACCGCTTCGGACAATTTGACTTTCCCGCGCACCGTTGACGCCTGTACGGCCTCAACGTTATCGGAGTGCAATTTGATCAGACTGTTTTTCAGCAGCGTGGAATTGTTTGCGTGGGGATCGGCGGCAGCCAGGAAGAGTTTTTCCACCAGACTGTTGATACCCGCTTCGCCGCTGTTAGCCAGCGCCACCGCCATCGCTCTGACCAAGGGGTAGCAACGGCCGCCGGACTTGTCGCCGACCAGCGACAGGTAAAAGTCCTGTGGCACCAGACGGTCGAAGCTACTACCGGCGCGATGAAAACCCTCGCTGTACACTGCCGTCCACTTCAATACTTTGTCGATGTACTCTGCCTGGCTGGTTTCAGTAATGTGAGCACTCAAGGCACCTTGCTGCTCAGAAGTGAGCTGGCCTTTGAGAAACAGGATCTTCATCTCCAAGGCTGACATCCTATCGTACATCCCAGGGATGCTAATATCGCGGAAGTTACGCTGACCATCGGTAAACGTGGTGCCATACACACGATGTTGGTAAGCTTCGGCGATCGCATAACGCTCGCCCACGCTACTGGTATGCTCCGGTCCACCGTTCTGGATGGGCGTATTGTCGATCCGCACTACGGCAGCCATGCCGTCCTTGGACTTGATCTGCTGCCATAACCAGCTTTGTTCGACGAAGCCCGCTTCACGCAGAACCGTATCGTATTGCGCCTTGTAATACTCCAGAGTGATATCAATCTGTTTTATCTGTTGGTCGATCAGGTTGTGCTGAGAGGTATTGCGTTGCTCTTCATAGAGTTTGCTTCGTTTGTCTACTAGCTGCTTGATATCCGCGTTGATCCTATCGTCAACCTCGGCATGTAACTGAATCCACGCGGCAATTGCTGGATGATCAGGAGAAAATTCACCCTCTGTGTATACACCATCGGTGATCCCTTCGACTGACACCCCGAACTGGGCAGCGACTTTCTTTAGTTGTTGATGAACCTGCTCGCGGTAAGTGGCGAATTGAGCTTGGTTGCGTTTAACCACTTGGCTGTCCGCGATCTGGATCGAGAGCGGTTCTTCACCGCCGCGCAGCTTTGTCCAGCTCATCTGGCCGTCTTGCTGATACTCCTGGCGCTGGAACACCAATTGCCATTCACCATTGACATACTGCATGTACGCCACGGCGAGGCTTTTGGTGGTAGCAGCTACCCGGTAATCTTTGTAGTCCACTGCCATCACCACGTTATCGTATAGCAGCGAACTGTTGACTCGGCCGTCGTGATAGACCCGGTAGGTATTGGCATCAAGGCTGGTCACCACCACCGAACCGCCCGATAGCGTTCCAGTAAATAGAAAGCTCTCCGCGATCTCATGCTTAGGAATGTCTACGTAGGCTGGTGATGCATTGGCCTGGTCGGCGCTGTCGTAGTTGAGAAAATACGCTGGTATGTTGTTAACGCTTGTTGCTACATCATCATTAGCACCTCGATCGGTGTATTCGAGCTCGTACAAGCCTGATCGGATTTTCACTAGCTGGGCGTTCCCTTCCGCCGGGAGACTCCCCGACTTGATTAATGTCTCGGCACTGATGGTGTTGGATTTGGCGAATAACACAGGATCGGCGGTGAACTGATGGATGTCGGCGCTGCTCTGACGAGGCTCAAAACCGCCACTCATGGGCACCAGCTTCCCCTTGAGCTCGCTATCCCGTAGTGCTTGTGAGAGCAACGCCGGAATGTGTACATCGTACCCGCGCATCTGCAAGGTATACGTCAGGGCTTTCTCGATTGGAATATCGGTAAGTAAGGACTGTGTACCCGCTGCGGCAATCAGTTGTGCTCGGGACTGACCGTGACTGCTCGATCCACCCTCGGCTGTTTCAGAGTAGGAAATGCCTTTGCCCACGCGATACATACCAGTCGGGGTGTGTTCGACAAAGGCTGTCGCCGGTAACAGTTCGCTAAGCTTTGAGCTGATGGTTTGAGCATGCTCGACCCCGGCTCTGGAAAGGTAGATCACGGCTTGGTCGGTACGGCTGCCCAGATTTTTCGGCCCCATGATCTTGGCCTGTTCCAGCCAGCCGCGATTGTCATCATTGAACAACTGGGGCAACGCCCGGGCAAGTAAGTTGAAATGCGCCTTGTTAACGTTGATGGTCAGCCGCGCACCAAGCTTGCCGCGGACGTCATAACGTTGCGCAAAATCCTTGGGCAGCATCCGGAAAGCTTCGGCATTGCCTAGGGCGTCATCTGTTTGCGAAGATAGCGCTGTTTTCTCATTGCCTTGTACCAAGATGTCGATTGTTGTGATGCGTGTCGCCAGTGTCTTGATATAACTGACAAATGCCAGTTGCTCGCTTTTGTCGAGGCTACTGATGCCGACCGGTCTGTCATTACTGTAGCGCCAATAAGCGTTGCTCTCCAGCGCCCGTTCCAGCATTTTCTGTTGCTGGAGCAATTCAGGACTCCATTTGCGACCATTTTCACGGAACCCCTTCTTGATCTCTTGGACCAGCATTTGGATTTTCGGTTTGCTCCTCATCTCTCTAAAGGTCGTTTGCGCAGACGTGAGCAGCGATTGATAGCTGTTACTGGGCATAATGGTTCTCCTTAGGAAAATCCTACTTTGGTATTTATGGGTTGCAACATTGCAAGAATGGTTATGGCGGACACGGTTGGCCGCCTGTGATCTAAGAATCCTTCATCTGCAAGGTCCACAGTCGGGCATAAAGCCCGTTCAAGGCGAGCAGTTGCTCATGGCTGCCCTGTTCGATCACTTGACCTTGGTCGATCACCAGAATTCGATGGGCATGGCGCAGGGTATTAAGGCGATGGGCGACGCTGATCACTGTGCGGCCCTGTGCAATGCGTTGTAGGTTGGTCATTACCGCCGCTTCCGACTCGTAGTCCAGGGCGCTAGTGGCTTCATCCAGTAGCAATATTCCCGGATTGGTCAGTAGTGCTCGGGCTAGGGCGATGCGTTGGCGTTGCCCCCCGGAGAGTTGACCGCCACGCTCGCCGACTTGGGTCTCATAGCCTCGGTCCAGCGCCTTGATAAAACTGTCGGCACCGGCCAAAGTCGCGGCTTCATACACTTCCGTATCGCTGGCCTGGGGCCGACATAAACGAATGTTCTCGGCGATGCTGCCAGCAAACAGCACGCTTTCTTGCAGCACGACGCTCATGTTGCGGCGCAGTGCCACCGGATCCGCGATTGCCAAATCTATCCCATCCACCAACACCTGGCCGTGCTGAGGTATATAGAGGCGCTGCAACAGCCGAGCCAAGGTGGATTTGCCCGAGCCGGATGGCCCTGTGATACCGATGAATTCGCCGGGATGAATCTCGATATTGAGGTTGCGTAACACCTCCTGACTATCCTCGTTGTAACGAAAACGTACGCCTCTGAAACTCACCCCTCCCTGTAGCTTGGGTACGGAGGCCAGGCCGCCACTGCCACTTTCCCCCTCCTCATCAAGAATGTCGCCAATCCTGCGCATCGAGATCAGGGTATGCTGGAAATCCTGACAGACTTGGGCCAGACGCAGAATCGGCTGGGTCACGTGTTCCGAGAGCATGTTGAAAGCGACCAGCTCCCCTGGGCTGAGTTTGCCCTCCATGACTAGAGTAACGCCCCACAGTAGTAGCAGGGCGGAGGTTAGCTTCTGGATGAGATCGATTCCCTGACCAGCCAAGATCCCCACCACTTTGGCGCGGAATGAGGCGCGGACGAAGGCAGATAGCTGCCGCTCCCAGCGGTGTAGGAAGCCAGCTTCGGTGGCGTTGGTTTTGATGGTTTCAATGCCAGTGACTGACTCGGTAAGGAAAGCGGTGTTGTCGGCCCCTAGCTCGTACTCTCGCAATACCCGGGCACGCAGTACGGGCCCGACACCTAGCCAGAACAGGAAGTAGAGCACGAGAGAACCGAGCACCAGCCAAGTTAGCTCGGTGGCGTAGGAGAACATCACGGCGACAAACAGGCCGACGAAGGCCAAATCCAGCACCATAGTCAGCGCTGAACCGGTGAGAAATTGGTGGATCTGGTTCATCTCGCGCACCCGGGCGATGATCTCACCGGTCTGACGCTGTTGGAAATAGCCCATAGGCAAGGCCATTAGGTGCTGATAGAGGCGGCCGGAGAGCTCGGAGTTGACCTTGCTGGCGAAGTTGGTGAATAGCCAGGAACGAAGGAAACCATAGACGGGTTCGAACAAAGCCAGAGCCAACATGGCGATTCCTAGCACTTGCAGGCTCGATAGGCTGCGGCTGACCAGCACCCGATCGATCACGTTCTCGAACAGTATGGGGGTCACCAAGGCGATCACCTGTAGCATCAGAGACACTAGGATTACGTTCCTAAACTGGCTGACATGTTTGCGGATGGAAGGCACGAACCAGACGAAGCCAAACCGCTGCCGTTTCTGCGGTTCGGTCGCCTCCGCCAGCAGCACAGCGCTGCCTTGCCAATGGCTAGCGAAGAGGGTTCGGGGATAGCGACATATCTTACCCACGCTTGGCTGATACAAGGTAATGAACTCGCCTTCGACTCTCTCTAGCACCTGCCAGCCCTGTTCCGTATCCAGCAGGATAGGAAGGGGCAGGGTATCGAGACGGCTCATATCTGTGGAGATGTGGCGTGCCCTCAAGCCGATCCACTGGGCGCAGCGGCATAAGTCCTGGCTATCTGAGACCCCTTGGGGGCGTCCGAGACGGTGGCTTAGTTGTTCCGGTTCCACCGCCAAGTTGAAATGGCGGGCGGCATGGGTCAGGGCCAGGAGGCCGCCATCCGCTACCGCCTTAGACGCGTCGACGATGATCGGTTCCGACAGAATAGATTCGATGGTTGACATTATCGTTCCCTCAATGCTTCGGACTGGTACTGTTGTAGTGGGCTGAGTAGGTAGTCGATCACCCGCCGATCACCGGTACGGATTTCCGCGGTGACACTCATGCCTGCCTGTAGCGGTACCTCATGCTGGTCCACTGCGATAGAGGAGCGCTCCATCTGGATCAGGGCGGGGAATACCAGACCTAGCTGCTCATCCTTGACCGCATCCTTGGAGACGTGGGCGACCTTACCCCGTATAGTGCCATAGCGGGTATAGGGAAAGGCGTCGACCTTAATTTCCACCAGCTGACCGGCGTACACGAACCCCACATCTTTGTTCAACACCATCACTTCGGCTTCCAGAGAGGTATCATCGGGCACGATAACCATTAGTTGCTGGGCCGATTGCACTACGCCTCCCAAGGTGTGGATCGCTAGCTGCTGCACTACGCCGTCAACCGGTGCCCGCAGGCTTTGCAGCCGCCGCCTCTCGCCAGCCTTTATCAACTGTTGTGTCATGACCGCGATAGCGGTCTGAGTTTCGTTTAGCTGGTCGTAATATTCCCGGCGGGTCTTGGCCAGGTAGCGGTCCCGGCTCTCTTTCAGTACCTGATATTGCTCCTTGAGGACGGTCAGCTCGGCATGCTGTTGAGAAAGGGTGCGTTCGATTTCCAGCTTCTCTTTCTCTTGCTCCAGTAGCTCGACTTTGGGCAATAGCTGGCTGGCAGCTAAGGTACGACTGGCTTCAAGGCGCACTTTGATATTGGTCATCAGCTTTTCCAGCGCGGTGATATCGGCGTTACGTGCACTCTGGCTCGCTTGGTTGACGCTCATCTCGCTGTCCAGGCTTTCTAGATTGGCGACCACCTCTTTCCAGATACTGATCAGGTGCTCTCTGGCTAGCTCGACCTGTGCCTGTGGCATACCTTCCTGTACGGCGAAATGCTCAATGGGGGTATCGGTTAGCAGGGCCTGTAGTCTAGCCATCTCCAGCCGCTTGAAGTTAAGCTGCTCCTGTAGCTCCTTTAGCTCGGCCTCGACTCCTATGGGGTTGAGTTTGATCAGCAGATCCCCAGTCTTCACCCTTTGTCCGTCACGCACGTGAATCGCCACAATCTCGCCGGCTTCAAGGGATTGGATCACTTTAGAGTGGCTGGACACCAGCAGCCTGCCTGTCGCGTTGGCATGGATGTCTAGGCGACCGATGATGGACCAGAGTAGAACCACCAACAGAAACAGGGTCAGCGCCATTGCCGTGCACCTTGCCCAAGGCGCGGGAGGTCGTTCAACGATCTCCAGGTAGCCGGGCTGAAACTCGTACTCGTCGCGGGTGCGCTTCGTCGTTTTGGGCGCGTTACGCTCCCGCTGCCAAGCCCGGAGGACGGTTTTTAGGTGTTTCTTGAATGACATGGCTCCGTCTCCTTTCGTAATTCCTGTTGCATCTGCCACAGCCTGGCGTAGCAGCCGCCCTTGACCAATAGTTGGTGATGGTTGCCTGATTCGGTGATAAGGCCCTGCTCCAAAGTGATAATGCGATCGCAGTGACGCACCGTGGACAGGCGGTGGGCAATGATGATGACGGTGCGCCCTAGCGCGATCTCGGCCATGTTGGCCTGGATCAGCGCTTGGGATTCGTCATCGAGGGCACTGGTCGCTTCGTCGAAGATCAATATTTTGGGGTTAGCCATCAGAGCGCGGGCGATGGCAATGCGCTGGCGCTGTCCTCCCGATAGGGAACTGCCGGCCTCGGCCAGTACCGTGTCATAGCCCAGAGGTAATTGCAGGATAAAGTCATGTGCGCCGGCCAGCTTGGCGACGGCCATCACGTTCTCCAGCGAGGCGGAGGGGTCCTTAAATGCTATGTTGTGGCGTACGCTACGGTTGAACAGGTAGTTCTCCTGTAGTACCACCCCAATCTGGCTGCGCAGGTAGCCGGGGTCCAGTTGGTGTAGGGGAGTGCCGTCGATCAAGATCTCCCCCTCGTCCGGAGCGTAGAGCTTCTGTAATAAGCGGGCCAGCGTACTCTTACCCGAACCGGAGGGACCGACTATGCCCAGGTTCTCGCCGGACCTGATATGCAGGGTAACCCCCTGCAACACCGGGGCTTGATGGGGCTGGTAGCGGAACACTAGGTTGCGTATTTGCAGATCACCGGAGAGTGGCTGCTGAGGACGGATGTTCCCCTGCTCCTGTTCGACGGGCAGGTTGAGTATGTCACCGAGCTTGTCGACGGCGACCCGGGTTTGGACAAACTGTTGCCACAGGTCGATCAGTTTGGTGATGGGTTGGTTGATGTGGGACACCATCATGTTGAAAGCGATCAGTTGACCTATGGTGAGTTCCAGAGAGATCACCATGTTGGCGCCCAGCCAGATGATCCCGACGCCGGTCGTCTTCTGTAGTAGCATAACCGCGTGGCTGATGAAGCTGTTGAGGGTCTGAGTGCGGAAACCGGCTTCGACCATGCTCGCGGTTTGGGATTCCCAGCGCCGTTGCATCCTGGGTTCTACCGCTAGGCTCTTGATGGTTTCAGCGCCGCTGACGGACTCGTTCAAGAATGAGGTATTGAGGGCAGCCGTTTGGAACTGTTGTTCGATGCGTTGTTGCAGTGGTTTGGAGCTCAGCCAAGCTAGCAGAAAATAGAGGGGCAATACCGCCAGTACCATACAGGTTAGGGACGGCGATAGCCAGGCCATGACCCCGAAGAAGACGAAGGTGGAGGCGAGGTCCACGCTCAGGGTTAGCATGGAGCCGGTCAGGAAGTCACGAATGCTATCAAGCTCCTGCACCCGGGTGATGATAGCGCCCACTTGACGGTGTTTGAAGTAAAGCAGGGGCAGGCCGAGTAGGTGCCGGAACAGCTTGATCCCTAGGGTGATATCGATGCGGTTGGCAGTGTGGGCAAAGAGGTATTCGCGTAGCCCCCGGAGCACCACCTCGAACAGCCCGACCACTGCCAGCACTATCACCAATACGTCTAGGGTCGACAACGCTTTGTGCACCAACACTTTGTCCATCACCACTTGGAAAAACAGAGGAGTGATTAGGGCAAGTAGCTGAAGCATCAGGGAAAAAAGCAGCACCTCGCCGAGGAGGTGGCGATGGTGGATAAACGCGGGTATAAACCAAGAGACATCGAATCTGAGGGAAGCTTCCCCTAACCGGATCACCTCTCCGCTCCATCTGGCTGCTAGCTCGTTGATGGAGAGTATTTCGGGTGAAACGGCATAAGGAGATTGGATCAGGGCCTGATCAGTGGAAAGGCGCGCTAATACAATAAATCCCCCCTGTTTGTCGCGAAAGGCTAGGGGCAGCAGCTTGGGAGTCATTTTGGGGAATTTTAAACGGCATAATGCCAGATCAACATCATGTGCCTTGCCGTACTCTTTTATCGCAGGTTTCAGTTTGTTATGGGGGAGCAGAGGCTGTGGTTCCTGAGCCTCACCTTTAGCTAATTGCAACAATAATCGGCAACAGTTAAGCGCAGATGACAATGTATCTGCATCGGCGGATATATTTTCCCTATTCATTGTAATTTTCCCTTACGGGATTCCATTCTCACGTTGTTAATATAGAAAAGCCTTTCCGCAAGATGATGTATTGCAGAGTCAACTAATAATAATCGGTATTAAGAGCATAGGCTTTAATTTAAATATATGTCATTTTCATAGGTGGGCGCAAGCTAAAGCTAATAATAATTGCGGTCAATTAATCAATATTATCCTAAAAATGTTAATTGGGTGTTGCTAATTTATTGTTATTAATCTGGGCATGGTATTCAGTTTATGAATATATTGAATTGATGCCAGATATATCCGTTTTTATTTTTTTTGGAGAGAAAGAAGTTAATAGAAAAATATGGGATATAATTGTCATGAATGATATTTTTCAAATTTTTAACAAATTTATTAAAGTCATGAATGACCCTTTACCACCCACTCAGAATGTGAAGAGCATTCTCCAGACATTTACCTCCAGTGACTCATTCTGGTGTAAGCGCCTTGCTGTTTTGCAATCCCTTAGTTACCTTTCGAAACAGGCCGGAGGGTGAACAGAACCCAACTGGGTATTATATCCCGCAAATTTGTGAGCTGATGTGATCCCAAAAATTGGGAGCAGATCGAGCGTTATCAGTGACTTTGTATCAGAATTTTCTCCCGCTATTTCTTTTGTGCCGGATGAAAAGTCAGTGCCTTTAAATATCGATCTGTCGTTAGGTTGGGCACAGGTAATATCTGATACTTTGCTTAAGTTAATCGCTATTCCGGGTGACCACTTTAGTTTATTTATAGGTTATTTAGTCAAGTTTTGCTATTGGAATTTAATCTAATCTTATTTTATTTTTTATGAATTTTCTTTGCTATATATAAAAATATGTTTCATTGTTATTATCATTAATTATTAATAATAATTAATGTAAAGTTTATAAATAAATAGACATATATTTTCATTGTTAATATTGATCAATATAATGTCTATATATTTCTCTGCTGTCTGGAAATTAAACAATATCGAAATGAAATTATAAATTGATAAATGTCTCAGGGCATCAAGTAAATTACCTTGTAGAACGATTTACTTGGGTGATATTGTCTTGTAATTAATGATTTATTGCATATCTTATTGTTTTATAGCAATAATATTTATTGTAAGATAGTATGTAATAAAGCTATTTCTAGTTTTAAATTATTTCTATATGATATTAAATATAATCACATTTATATCGACTTTATAATCTTATTATTATAAAAAAATATAATGGATTTAATTTGAATTTGTATTGGTTCGTTTACGGTATTTACATTAATGATATTATTTATTTGTTGAAAAATAGTGTGTTATGAATTACTTTTAACCCAGCCTTATATTTTCAAATAATTGAATATATAGGATGGTTTGTAAATGTTGAATAAGTTATACCCTATGGATTTCAAGATGCATCGCGGCGGCAAGGGAGCGAATCCCCGGGAGCATAGATAACGATGTGACCGGGGTGAGTGAGTGCAGCCAACAAAGAGACAACTTGAAAGATGACGGGTATACATTTGTAATTGAACTATTAGTTAATTATTAAGATAAAGAATTTATTTTATAAGTAATTATCAAAGTAAACTTTTTTGATAATTTATTTATTTTATCTTTGTAAATATATCATTTGTTTTTGAAATAATTTCAATTAGATATTAATAGAGAATAGATAACATACAATGGTGATTTGGTATTTATGCATAATTAAATGCAGTTGACGGTTACATTTTAAATGATGGAATTCAATATTAGCCAATTAAAATTGCAGTCAATTAATCGAACTTATCTAAAAAACGGGAACAAAAATGGAATGTCTTATTCCGGAGCATAAAATAAATTATTTATTCCGTTGTCAGGAAAATTAATGTCAAGAAATTGTTAATTGCTTGTTGTTGACGGGGCTATAGCATCCCGTATCTGAATATTTTGAATTGATATCAGATGTGTCCGTTTTTATTTCTTGGGGGCAAGAAGTGAGAAAGAAATATTGGTGATGGTTGTCAGAAATGACAGTTTTCAAATTTCTAACAGATTCGTTGAGGTAGTAAATGAAAGATAGTATCGCTCAAGCAGGAAGTGATTTTAAAGTTGAACTCCTCTCTCAGACGTCAGAAAATATAACCAACGTAAATGACACTTTACCACCGACTCAAAATGTAAAGAATATTCCCCAGACGTTGACATCCAGTGAATCATTTTGGTGCGAACGTCTTGCTGCTTTGCAACCCCTCCAATTACCTTTTGAAACCGCCGGAGAGCAAATAGAACCCAGTTGGGTAATAAGCGACTGGCAGCTCCCGTTGCCAAAAAACGGTGAAGAGGAACCATTACAAACATTGTTGCAGGCATTCGTTATCTACCTTGCGCGTTTGACTCAGCAGACGGTATTCCAAATCGGTTGGTGCGTGGATGGGGTAAACGATAAGTCGGCAGATTTGGCACCGGTGGTGCCAATGGTCGTTGAGATGGAGTTTGATAAGCCCTGGCATGTGGTAGCGAATTGGCTGGATGGTGAGCTGGCCCGGTTGGCCCGGCACCGCACATTTAGTCGAGATCTCCTCGCGCGCGCTCCTTCATTGTGGGCTATTCCGGCGTTGACAAGCCACCGGCCGTGGCGAATTGCCATTGCTGTCATAGCGGAGGATAGACCGTGTGATCATACGGTGCCGGGCGAATTGCTGACGCTCCAAATCAATGTGCAGGGCGGTTTTCGCTGGATTTACGATGAAAATCGCCTGAGCACGGAAGTGATTCTGCGCATGGGTGAACATTTACAGATGCTGGCAGCGTCAAAAAGGCAGGGAGAGGAAATTCCTATTTGGCAGCTTAATGTGTTATCTGAGGCTGAACGTACCTTGCTACTGGAAACTTGGAACGCCACGGAAACCCCTTATCCTGACCCGGTATGTATTCATCAATTGTTTGAACAACAGGCAGAGCAAACCCCACACGCCACGGCGTTGGAATATCAAGAACAGACCCTCAGTTATGCGGAATTGAATATTCGTGCTAACCGGCTGGCTCATCAATTGATTAAGCTGGGCGTCACACCGGACCGACGGGTAGCGATTTGTGTGGAACGTTCCCCGATGATGGTGGTGTCATTGCTGGCCGTGCTGAAAGCCGGTGGGGCTTATGTGCCGTTGGATTCAACTTATCCGCGGGAACGTCTGGCATATATCCTGAGCGATAGTGCACCGTCAGTGGTGCTGGTTGATAAAGCTGGCCGGGCGGCGCTGGGCGAACAGGCGTTGGTAGGAGTGACGGTACTTGATCCCAATATCCAACTTGACCAGCCCGACAACAATCCGCAGATCCCGGCATTAACACCACAGCATCTGGCCTATGTGATTTACACCTCCGGCTCAACCGGACAGCCGAAAGGGGTGATGGTGGAACAGCAGGCGATTTATCAACGTTATCTGGGTTTTAATGACACCTATGCCGTCACCGCACAAGACCGGCTATTACAATTTGCCGCGTTTGCGTTTGATGTTTCAGTGGAGGATTTCTTCTCGTCACTATGCAACGGCGCCACACTGGTTATCCGGGATGATAGCTGGCTGGCTTCGATACCGGAATTTATTGCCTTAACCCGACAATATCGTATTACGGTGATGTCACTGCCGACTTTATTCTGGTCTGAACTGGCCGCTAGAGATAATGGATTGCCGCTGCCGGATTGTCTCCGGCTCATCATCATTGGGGGTGAGGCGGTGAAAAAGAGTGCCATTCAGGACTGGTTTAGACAAGCAGGCCATCGGCCTCGGCTGTTGAATGGTTATGGCCCGACGGAAAACACCGTGACGGTGACCTATAAGGAGGTGTTATCCCCAGAGGATGCCCGTTCTATCGGCAGACCGGCTAAAAATGCCCGTATCTACCTGTTGGACAAATATGGCGAACTGGTCCCCGCAGGTTGTGTAGGTGAGATGTATATTGGTGGCGTGGGGGTGGCACGAGGTTATCTGAACCGGCCGGCGTTGAGCGTGGAACGTTTTATGTTGGATACTTTTAGTCCGGTATCCGGCGAACGGATGTATCGCTCTGGTGATTTGGCCCGCTACCTGCCGGACGGTGACCTCGAATTCCTGGGCCGTAACGATGAGCAGGTTAAAATTCGCGGTTTTCGAATTGAACTGGGGGAAATTGAAGCCCGATTGACGGAACACCCGGCGGTACAAGAGGCAGCGGTGCTGGCATTGGATGGCGATCAGGGCAAACGGCTGGTGGCTTATGTGGAGGCGAAAGCGAATGAGAGATTGGCTGCTGATCTGCGTGAATACCTGAGTGCCATTTTGCCTGACTATATGGTGCCGGTGGCCTTTGTGCGTCTGGATAGCTTCCCGCAGACCCCAAGTGGAAAGTTAGATCGCCGGGCGTTGCCTGCGCCCGGGGAAGACGATTTTGCCCGTCAGATTTATGAAGCCCCACAAGGGAAGGCTGAAATCACTCTGGCGGACATCTGGCGTGAGTTATTGGGCATTGAACAAATAAGCCGGCATGACAGTTTCTTTGCGTTGGGCGGTCATTCCCTACTCGGCGTGCAGATGATTGAGCGCTTGCGCCACCTGGGTTTGACACTGACGGCGCGTGATCTGTTCCAGTCTCCGGTGCTGTCAGTGTTGGCGCAAACGTTGGGACAGCATCAGGCTGTGATAGTCCCGCCTAACGTCATCACGCCGACAACTACGGCGCTGACGCCGGAGATGTTGCCGCTGATTGATTTGAGTCAGACTGACATTGACCGCATCGTCGAGCAAGTGCCGGGCGGGATAACCAATATTCAGGATATCTATGCGTTGTCGCCGTTGCAGGACGGTATCTTGTTCCACCACCTGTTGGAACAGGCAGGCGACCCCTATCTGGTGCTCTATCCGGTGGCCTTTGCCAACCGGTCTTTGCTGGAACGTTATCTGGCGGCGGTACAACAGGCGGTTGATCGCCATGACATTTTGCGGACGGCGTTTATTTGGCAAGGATTATCCGTTCCGGCGCAGGTGGTTTGGCGTCAGGCACGGTTGCCCGTGACAGAACTGACGCTAGACCCGGCGGACGGTCCAGTCATTGATCAGTTAACCCGGCGTTTTGATCCTGTTCAATATCGTCTTGACTTGAGTCAGGCGCCGCTACTGCATTTTGTTATCGCTCAGGAAGCCGATGGCCGCTGGTTCTTACTGGAATTGCAGCATCATTTGATTGGCGACCATGAAACGATGGAAGTGATGCACCGTGAAGTGCAGGCCTATTTTACCGGACAGGGGGAGAATCTGCCTGCGCCGGTGCCGTTCCGTAATCTGGTGGCTGAGGCCCGGTTGGGAGTGAGTCAGGAAGCGCATACCCGTTTCTTCACCGATATGTTGGCGGCAGTGGATGAGCCAACGTTGCCGTTCGGGTTAACGGGCGTGCATCGTGATGGATCTCAGAAGACGGAATCCCACCGGATGTTGGTTCCTGAGCTAAATGACCGTCTGCGCACTCAAGCTCGACGTTTGGGCGTCAGTCTGGCGGCGTTGTGTCATTTGGCTTGGGCACAGGTATTATCGCGTACCAGCGGACAGGAGAAAGTGGTGTTTGGTACCGTCCTGTTTGGGCGCATGGCTGTGGGGGAAGGAATGGGGTTGTTTATCAATACCCTACCGCTGCGGCTGGATATCGATGAAACCCCAGTACGGGACAGTGTGCGGGAGGCGCATCTGCGGCTGGCTGAATTGTTGGAGCATGAGCATGCTCCATTGGCCTTGGCTCAACGATGCAGTGGAGTTGACAGCGGTACGCCGCTCTTTAGTGCCCTGTTGAACTATCGTCATAATGAGCAGCCAGATCCTTTGGATGAAACAATGGCTGGGATTGAATTCCTGGGCGAACAGGAGCGAACTAACTATCCGTTTGTGCTGTCGGTAGAGGACGGTGGCTCTACGCTGGGGCTGACCGCTCAAGTCGTGCGGCCGTTTGATTCGGAAAGCCTATGCGATTATATGCAACAGGCACTGGAGAGTCTGGTGGAAGCGCTGGAGCAAGCGCCAGAAATGCCCGTTCGGGTATTGGAGATCCTGCCGGAAGCGGAGCGTACCTTGTTGCTGGAAACTTGGAACGCGACGGAGACCGTCTATCCAGATCAGTTATGTGTCCATCAGTTGTTTGAACAGCAGGTGGAGAAAACTCCAGCGGCGACAGCGCTGATAGCAGGAGATAAAACGCTAAGCTATACGGAACTGAATACCCGTGCTAACCGGCTGGCTCATCAGTTAATCGAACAGGGAGCTTGTTCCGGTGATCATATTGCGCTCCTGTTAGAGCGCTCGATAGAACTGGTGGTGGCCCAGTTGGCTATTCTTAAAGTCGGCGCCGTTTACGTACCGGTTGATCCCAGTATGCCGGATGAGAGGAAAAACTGGCTGATAAGTGATTGTTCCGCCCGGTTGCTGCTCACCGATACACAGGCTGATATTCCGGCTAACCTGACTGTTCCGCTGTTGCGTCTCTCGGATGAATCAGACACGGACGGAAGAGAGGAAGAGTGCCTCAACCCTGATTTGCCGTGTTCCAGCACCGAGTTAGCGTATATCATGTACACCTCCGGTTCTACCGGTACACCTAAAGGGGTCTTGGTACCGCATCGTGCGGTGGTCCGGCTGGTCATCAATAATGACTATGCTGAAATCGGACCGGATGACCGAGTTGCCTTTACGGCTAATCCGGCTTTCGATGCTAGTACGTTTGAAGTCTGGGCACCGTTGCTCAGCGGCGGGGCGTTAGTGGTTATTGACCGCGCCACGTTATTAACACCACAGGAGTTAGTACCGGTTTTACAGGCTCACCGCATCACAGTGCTGTGGCTCACTATCGGGTTGTTTAACCGACTGGCGGCAGAGTTATCTCCGGTTCTGCCGCAGATAAAGATTCTGATTTTCGGGGGAGATATACCCGATTTACAGGTGATCGCTCAGGTTCTAAATAATCGCCCGCCACAACAACTCTTGCAGGCTTATGGTCCCAGTGAGGGAACCACTTTTACCACTATGTATCCTATCGTGGCATTAACGCAGGGAGTGACCCGTATCCCCATTGGCCGACCGATAGCCAATACACGTATTTATCTGCTGGATGCTTACGGTCAGCCGGTGCCGACAGGTGCGATCGGTGAGATTTATGTGGGGGGAGATGGGGTTGCTTGTGGCTATCTTAATCGCCCTGACCAGACTGCGGAACGTTTCCTGACAGATCCATTTAGTGATCAACTGGATGCGCGTATGTACCGGACCGGGGATTTAGCCCGCTATCTGCCGGACGGTAATCTGGAATTTCTGGGCCGCAATGACCAACAGGTTAAAATCCGCGGCTTCCGCATTGAACCGGGAGAAATTGAGAATCGTCTGGTGGAGCATCCGGCGGTGCGTGAGGCGGCTGTGTTGGCGCTGGGTGATGGATCGGACAAACGGCTGGTGGCCTATGTGGCGGCGGAAGCCCATGAGGGGCTGGCGATTACTCTGCGTGATCACTTGAGTGCCATTTTACCTGATTATATGGTGCCGTCAGCTTTTGTGCGTCTGGATGCTTTCCCGTTAACCCCGAACGGTAAGCTGGATCGCCGGGCGTTACCGGCACCGGACGAAGAGGCGTTTGCCCGCCAGATTTATGTTGCGCCACAAGGAGAGATGGAAATGGCGCTGGCGGCGATTTGGCGTGAATTACTGGGGATTGAACAGGTCAGTCGGTATGACAGCTTTTTTGCGTTGGGCGGCCACTCGTTGCTGGCTGTGCGGATGGTTGAACACCTGCGTCACTTGGGGTTGACGTTGGCAGTGCGTGACCTGTTCCAGTCGCCAGTGTTGTTTGAATTGGCGCAAACATTGGGGCAGCACCCGGTTATGGTGGTGCCATCGAATGTGATTACGTCAGCGACGACGAAAATCACCCCGGAAATGTTGCCGCTAATTGATCTGACTCAGGCTGAGATTGACCGTATCGTCGAGCAGGTGCCGGGTGGGATGACTAATATTCAGGATATCTATGCTCTGTCACCGTTGCAGGACGGTATTTTGTTCCACCATTTATTGGCAAACGAAGGTGATCCCTATCTGGTGGTCAGCCAGATGGCTTTTGCTGACCGGTCTCTGCTAGATCGTTATTTGGCGGCAGTGCAACAGGTGATTGATCGCCACGATATTCTGCGCACTGCCTTTATCTGGCAAGGGTTGTCAGTGCCGGCACAGGTAGTCTGGCGTCAAGCATCCTTATTAGTGACTGAATTGACGCTGGACCCGGTTGATGGGCCGGTTAGCGATCAACTGGCTCGACGTTTTGATCCCCGTCATTATCGTCTCGATTTGGGTCAGGCACCGCTGTTACGTTTTGTGGTGGCGCAGGAGACCGATGGCCGCTGGTTCTTACTGGAATTGCAGCATCACCTGATTGGTGACCATACCACAATGAAAGTGATGAACCGTGAAGTGCGGGCGTACCTTGCCGGGCAAGGGAATAGCCTGCCTGACCCGGCTCCTTTCCGCAATTTGGTGGCTCAAGCCCGGCTAGGGGTGAGTCAGGAAGCGCATATCCGCTTCTTTACTGACATGTTAGCGGAGGTGGATGAGCCTACGCTGCCGTTCGGACTGGCGGATGTGCATCGTGATGGCTCTCAGGAGATAGCATCCCATCGACTGCTGACGGCCAGCTTGAATGACCGTCTGCGTAGCCAAGCCCGACGTTTGGGGGTCAGTCTGGCGGCGTTGTGTCATCTGGCCTGGGCACAGGTACTGTCGTGTACCAGTGGTCAGGAGAAAGTAGTGTTTGGCACTGTACTATTTGGGCGCATGGCGGCGGGAGAAGGGGCTGACAATGGTATGGGGCTGTTTATCAATACCCTGCCGTTACGGCTGGATATGGATGATACGCCGGTACGCGATAGTGTACAGGCCGTACATACCCGGCTGGCGGGATTGTTGGAACATGAGCATGCTTCACTGGCGTTGGCTCAGAGATGCAGCAGGGTTGCCAGCGGTACGCCACTTTTTAGTGCCTTAATGAACTACCGACATAATGATCAGCTTGATCCTTTGGATGAAACGATAGAGGGGATTGAATTCCTGGGCGAACAGGAGAGCACTAACTATCCCTTTGGAATGTCGGTGGAGGACGATGGCGCCACGCTGGGGTTGATTGCTCATGTGGTGCAACCGTTTGATCCGGAAAGCTTGTGCAGTTATATGCAGCAGGCGCTGGAGAGTTTGGTAGAGGCCCTTGAGCAGGCACCAGAGACGCCGGTACGAACACTGAACATCCTGCCGGAAACCGAACGCACGTTGTTACTGGAAACCTGGAACGCCACGGAGAATCCGTATCCTGACGCGTTATGTATTCATCAGTTGTTTGAACAACAGGTGGAGAAAACCCCTGATGCGACGGCGCTGGTGTATCAAGAGCAGACGCTTAGTTATGCCGAATTAAATGCCTGCGCCAATCGCCTTGCTCATCAACTGATTGCGTTTGGCGTAACACCGGATCAGCCGGTAGCCATTTGCGTGGCTCGCTCCCCGACTATGGTGGTGGCATTGTTGGCGGTGCTGAAAGCCGGTGGGGCCTATGTGCCGCTGGATCCAACTTATCCGGGGGAGCGTCTGACGTATATCCTGAATGATACTGCCCCATCAGTGGTATTGGCTGATGCGACCGGACAGGCTGCACTGGGCGACGAGGCGCTGGTCGGGTTGACGGTACTCGACCCGAATATCCAGCCTGACCTGCCGGATAGTAACCCGCAGGTCCCGGCGTTGACGCCACAGCACTTGGCTTACATCATTTATACCTCCGGTTCAACCGGGCAGCCGAAAGGGGTGATGGTAGAACATCAGGCGGTGTATCAACGTTATCTGGGTGTTCATGAACTCTATGCCGTCACCGAGCAAGACCGGGTGTTGCAATTTGCTGCTTTTGCGTTTGATGTTTCAGTGGAAGAGTGCTTCTCGTCATTATGTAACGGAGCCGCGCTAGTTATTCGCGACGATAGCTGGCTGGCTTCAATGGCGGAATTTATTGCCTTAGCCCGGCAAAACCGTATCACGGTGATGTTTTTGCCGACTCTGTTCTGGTCTGAACTGGCGGCCAGAGATAACGGGTTGCCGCTGCCGGATGGTCTCAGGCTGATCATCATTGGCAGTGAGGCGGTCAAAAAGAACGCCATTCAGGATTGGTTTAGGCAGGAAACCTACCAACTCCGGCTATTGAACGCGTATGGCCCGACGGAAAATACCGTGACGGCGACCTGTAAAGAAATATTATCCCCGGCAGATGATCGTTCTATCGGTCGGCCGATTAGGAATACTCGCGTCTACTTACTGGATAGAAACAGGCAACCCGTGCCATTGGGCTGCGTTGGAGAAATGTATATTGGCGGTGTGGGGGTGGCACGGGGTTATCTGAACCGGCTGGCATTGAGCGAGGAACGTTTTATACCGGACCCCTTTAATCCGATGTCCGATGCCCGGATGTATCGCACCGGAGATTTAGCTCGTTATCTGCCGGACGGTGAATTGGAATTCCTGGGGCGTAACGACCAACAGGTTAAAATTCGCGGCTTTCGGATTGAACTGGGGGAAATTGAAACTCGGCTGGTGGAACACCCGGCGGTGCAAGAGGCGATGGTGCTGGCGCTGGATGACGGGCAGGACAAACGGCTGGTGGCCTATGTGGCGGCGGAAGCGAATGAGGGTTTGGCGGTTGATTTGCGTGAACATCTGAAAGCAGTTTTACCTGACTATATGATACCGGCAGCCTTTGTACGTCTGGATAGCTTCCCGCAGACGCCGAATGGCAAGCTAGATCGCCGAGCGTTGCCGGCACCGGGGGAGTCGGCGTTTGCCCGTCAGGTTTATGAAGCCCCGCAAGGGAAGATAGAAACGATGTTAGCGGCTGTCTGGTGTGAATTACTGGGCGTTGAGCAGATTAGTCGATATGACAGCTTCTTTGCATTGGGCGGTCATTCACTGCTCGCCGTACGCATGATTGAACGATTGCGGCGTATCGGTCTGGGGATATCGGTACAAACACTGTTCCAACATCCAACACTCTGTGTTCTGGCGCAGTCTCTGGTTCAGCATGATGAAATCCGGGTGCCTGACAACCGTATTACACCGGATACGACGGTATTGACACCGGCGATGTTGCCGCTGATCGATTTAACTCAGCCTGACATTGATCGTATCGTCGGACAAGTCCCGGGCGGGATGGCGAATATTCAGGATATCTACGCGCTGTCGCCGTTGCAGGATGGCATTTTGTTCCACCATCTGCTGGAGAATGAAGGTGATACCTATCTGTTAATTAGCCAGATGGTTTTTGCTGACCGGGCGCTGTTGGATCGTTATTTGGCGGCGATTCAACGGATAATTGATCGACACGATATTCTGCGTACCGCCTTTATTTGGCAAGGATTGTCAGTGCCGACGCAGGTGGTCTGGCGTCAGGCCCCATTGTCAGTGACGGAACTGACACTGAACCCGGCTGATGGCTCAGTCAGTGACCAGTTAACCCGGCGTTTTGATCCGCGTTATTATCGTCTTGACCTGAGTCAAGCCCCGTTACTGCGTTTTGTTATCGCGCAGGAAACGGATGGTCGTTGGTTGTTACTGGAACTGCATCATCACTTGATCGGTGACCATGAAACGATGGAAGTGATGCACCGCGAAGTTCAGGCGTATCTGATGGGTGAGGAAGAGAGCTTGCCGGTGCCGGTTCCTTTCCGCAATTTGGTGGCGCAGGCCCGGCTGGGTATCAGTCAGGAAGAGCATACCCGCTTCTTTACCGAGATGCTGGCGGAGGTGGATGAACCTACGTTGCCGTTTGGATTGACGGAGGTACATCGTGACGGTTCGCAGGTGACGGAATTCCATCGGATGCTGACGAGTACGCTGAATGACCGTTTGCGTAGTCAGGCTAGGCGTTTGGGGGTCAGTCTGGCGGCGCTGTGTCATCTGGCTTGGGCACAGGTGTTGTCTTGTACCAGCGGTCAGCCGAGTGTCGTGTTTGGTACGGTGCTGTTTGGGCGTATGCAGGCGGGGGACGGTGCTGACAATGGCATGGGATTGTTTATCAATACCTTGCCGTTGCGGCTGGATATCGATGAGACTCCGGTACGGGACAGCGTACAGGCCGCCCATACCCGACTGGCCGGATTATTGGCGCATGAGCATGCGTCACTGGCACTGGCTCAGCGTTGCAGCAAGGTTGCCAGCGGTACGCCACTCTTTAGTGCGCTGTTGAACTATCGGCATAATGCTTTGTCGGCAACGTCAGATGAACTGATCAGTGGTATTGAATTTCTTGGTGGACAGGAGCGAACCAACTACCCATTTGTGCTGTCGGTGGAGGATTTTGGTGAATCTCTGGGGCTGACGGCTCAGGTCGTACAACCGTTTGATCCGGAAAGCCTATGCGGTTATATGCAACAGGCGCTGGAGAGTCTGGTAGAAGCTTTGGAGCAAGCGCCGGAGACACCGATACGGGGGTTGAACATCCTGCCTGAAACGGAACGCAGGTTGTTGCTGGAAACTTGGAACGCCACGGAAACCGCCTATCCTGATGCATTATGTATTCATCAGTTGTTTGAGCAGCAAGTGGAGAAGACCCCAGAGGCGACGGCGCTGATAGCGGGCGATAAAACCTTAAGCTATACGGAGCTGAATACATGCGCTAACCGACTGGCTCATCAGTTAATCGAACAGGGAATTCGTCCGAATGACCCTATTGCGCTCCTGTTAGAACGCTCGATAGAACTGGTGGTGGCCCAATTGGCGATTCTCAAAGCTGGCGCTGTTTACGTGCCGGTTGATCCCAGTATGCCGGATGAGCGGAAACATTGGCTGATAAGTGATTGTTCCGCCCGGTTGCTGCTTACTGATACACGGGCTGATATTCCGGCTAACTTGACTATTCCGCTGTTGCGTCTCGCGGATAAGAAAAGTACGAACAGAGAGCAAGATCATGTCAACCTTGATTTGCCGCGTTCCAGCGCCGAATTAGCGTATATTATGTACACCTCCGGCTCTACCGGCACACCCAAAGGGGTTTTGGTACAGCATCGTGCTATGGTCCGGCTGGTCATCAATAATGGCTATGCCAACATCGGACCGGAGGATCGGGTTGCCTTTACAGCTAATCCAGCTTTCGATGCCAGCACGTTTGAAGTTTGGGCACCGTTGCTTAATGGGGGGGCTTTAGTGGTTATCGACCGCGCCACTTTATTGACACCGCAGGAGCTAGTGCTGACTTTACAGGAGCACCGCATCACAGTTCTATGGCTGACTATCGGGTTGTTTAACCGGTTGGCGGCAGAGTTATCTCCCATTCTTCCGCAAATTAAGATCCTGATTTTCGGGGGAGATATACCCGATTTACAGGTGATTGCTCAGGTTCTGGATAATCGTCCGCCACAACAACTCTTGCAAGCCTATGGTCCGAGTGAAGGAACCACCTTTACCACCATGTATCCTATCGAGGCGTTACCGCAAGGAGCGAGCCGGATACCTATTGGCCGGCCGATAGCGAATACGCGTGTTTATCTGCTGGATGCTTACGGTCAGCCGGTACCGCCAGGTGTGATCGGTGAGATTTATGTCGGTGGTGATGGGGTCGCCCAAGGTTATCTCAATCGCCCTGAGTTAACCGCCGAACGTTTCCTTGTCGATCCGTTCAGTGATACCCCGGATGCCCGCATGTACCGAACTGGGGATTTGGCTCGCTATTTGCCGGACGGTAATCTGGAGTTCATGGGCCGTAATGACCAGCAGGTTAAAATTCGCGGCTTCCGCATTGAACCGGGGGAAATTGAGGCGCGTTTAGTAGAGCACCCGGCGGTGCGTGAAGCGGCTGTGTTGGCGTTAGGTGATGGGCCTGACAAACGGCTGGTGGCTTATATAGCGGCACTCGCGGATGACGGGCTGGTGAATAGCTTGCGTACTCACCTGAGTAAAATTCTGCCTGATTATATGGTGCCGGCAGCCTTTGTGCGTCTGGATGCGTTTCCGTTGACGCCGAACGGTAAGCTGGATCGTCGGGCGCTACCGGCACCGGACAGTGAAGCCGTTGCCCGTCAGGTTTACGTCGCGCCACAAGGCGAAACGGAAATGACGCTAGCGGCGATTTGGCGTGAATTACTGGGGATTGAACAGGTTAGTCGATATGACAGCTTCTTTGCGTTGGGCGGCCATTCACTGCTCGCTGTACGCATGATTGAACGCTTGCGTCATTTGGGGTTGACATTGGCGGCGCGTGATCTGTTCCAGTCGCCGGTGCTGTCAGATTTGGCCCAAACGTTGGGACAGCATCAGGCCATAATCGTGCCAGCTAACGTCATCACCCCGGCAACCACGGCGTTGACACCGGAAATGTTGCCACTGATTGATCTAACTCAGTCAGAGATTGACCGTATCGTCGGGCAAATGCCGGACGGAGTTGCCAATATTCAGGATATCTATGCCTTATCGCCGTTGCAGGACGGTATTCTGTTCCATCACTTATTGGCAAACAAAGGGGACCCCTATTTATTAACCGGTCAGATGGTCTTTACTGAGCGGACTTTGCTGGACCGTTATCTGGCGGCGGTGCAACAGGTGGTAAATAGACACGATATCTTGCGTACCGCCTTTATCTGGCAAGGGCTGTCAGTGCCCGCCCAAGTAGTTTGGCGTCAGGCATCCTTGTCGGTGACTGAATTGACACTGAACCCAGCCGATGGATCGGTTAGCGGACAATTGGCTGAGCGTTTTGATCCCCGTCACCATCGTCTAGACCTGAGCGAAGCACCGTTATTGCGCTTTGTGGTAGCACAGGAGACGGATGGCCGTTGGACGGTACTGCAATTGCTGCATCATCTGATTGGCGACCATACCACGCTGGACGTGATGAACCGTGAAGTACAAGCTTATCTGGACGGACTGGAGGGGAGCCTGCCAACACCGACACCTTTCCGCAATTTGGTAGCGCAGGCCCGGCTGGGGGTGAGTCAGGAAGCGCATATCCGCTTCTTTACCGAAATGTTGGCGGAGGTGGATGAACCTACATTGCCGTTCGGATTGACGGAGGTGCATCGTGATGGCTCCCAAGTGACGGAATCGCAGCGGATGTTGGCACCTGAGCTGAATGACCGTTTACGCAGTCAAGCCCGGCGTTTGGGGGTCAGTCTGGCGGCTTTATGTCATCTGGCTTGGGCGCAGGTGTTGTCGCGTACCAGCGGACAGGAACAGGTGGTGTTCGGTACCGTAATATTTGGACGCATGGCGGTTGGGAAAGGGGTTGACAGCGGCATGGGGCTGTTTATCAATACCTTGCCGTTGCGGCTGGATATGGATGATACGCCGGTGCGAGATAGTGTACAGGCAGTACATAGCCAGTTAGCGGGATTGTTGGAACATGAGCATGCCTCACTGGCGCTGGCTCAATGTTGTAGTGGTGTGCAGGATGGCATTCCACTGTTTAGCGCCCTGTTGAACTACCGACATAATGATCAGCCAGATCCTTTGGATGAAACGATGGACGGTATTGAATTCCTTGGTGCGCAGGAGTTTACCAACTATCCGTTTGCCTTGTCGGTGGAGGATTTTAGTGACGCACTGGGGCTGACTGCTCAAGTTATCCAACCGTTTGAGCCGGAACGGGTATGCGGCTATATGCAACAGGCATTGGAGAGCTTGGCGGCGGCATTGGAACAGACCCCGGAAACGCCGGTACGGACATTGGACATCCTACCTGAAATTGAAAGTACGTTGATGCTGAAAACGTGGAATGCGACGGAAACCTCGTATCTTGAACGGTTATGTATTCATCAATTGTTTGAACAACAGGTGGAGCAAACCCCTGACGCCACAGCGTTAGTATATGAGGAGCAAACTTTCAGCTATGCTGAATTAAATGCCCGCGCTAACCGGCTGGCCCATCAGCTAATTGCGCTAGGTGTAGAACCGGACCAGCGGGTGGCGATTTGCGTGGCACGTTCACCGGCGATGGTGGTGGGATTGTTGGCGGTGTTGAAAGCTGGCGCAGCTTATGTGCCGTTAGATCCGGATTATCCGGGTGAACGTCTAACGTATATTTTGGCTGATGTTTCACCGGTTATTTTGTTGGCTGATGCTGTCGGGCGTACAGTGTTGGGCGAGAATGTGCTTACCGGTCTGACAGTGCTTGATCCGAATACATTGCTTGACCAGCCAGACAGCAATCCACAGATACCGGAATTAACCTCGCGGCATCTGGCGTATGTGATTTACACCTCCGGCTCGACTGGCACACCAAAGGGCGTGATGGTTGAACATAGACAACTGGTCAGTCAAATTACTTCGCTGAACATGAAATGGTCGCTTAACGCATCTGACCGTCTATTGCAATTTTGCAACCCTTCTTTTGACGTTTGCGCGTCAGAAATATTTTGCGCAATAACACAGGGGGCACAATTAGTCTTAAGGACAAATCAGTGGCTCTTGAGTGCGCAGGCGTTCTGGCGTCTGTGCGAGTCTTATAAAATTACCTACATGGCGATACCAGCCCAATTCTGGCGGGTAATATCAAATGTTAATAAAGGCGATATCTATCAGGGCTTAAGGATTATTTGCATTGGTGGTGAAGCGATACCTGATCATGAGTTACAACGTTGGCTATCGACTCACGGTGAATACCCTGTTCTGGCGAATTGCTACGGCCCTACAGAAGCCACGATTACCACGACGACATCTTGCCTAAACGAGGGGATGGGGCAGGCCAATATCATAGGCCGTCCGCTACCGAATACACGTGTCTACCTGCTCGACGTTCAGGGGCAGCCAGTACCGTTAGGCGTTGTGGGGGAATTGTATATTGGGGGCGCGGGTGTCGCACGGGGTTATTTCAACCGTGCTGAACTGACTGCGGAATACTTCCTGACTGATCCGTTTAGCGATAATCCAAATGCACGGATGTATCGAACCGGAGATCTGGTTCGCTACTTGCCGGATGGCAATCTGGAATTCCTGGGACGCCATGATCAACAGGTGAAAATTCGTGGCTTCCGGGTTGAACCGGGTGAAATTGAGGCCCGGTTGGTGGAACATCCTGCGGTAAGTCAATCTGTGGTGCTGGCGTTGGGTGAAGGGCAGGACAAACGCTTAATTGCTTATGTGGTGGCGCAAGCGGATGAGAGGTTGGCGAATAGCCTGCGTACCCACCTGACTGCCATTTTACCTGACTATATGGTGCCGTCAGCCTTTGTGCGTCTGGACGCTTTTCCATTGACACCGAACGGTAAATTAGATCGTCGTGCGCTACCGGAGCCGGACAATGAAGCGTTTGCTCGTCAGGCTTATGAAGCGCCACAAGGCGAAACGGAGACCGTATTAGCCGCGATTTGGTGTGAATTGCTAGGGATTGAGCAGGTTAGCCGGTATGACAATTTCTTCGCGTTGGGCGGCCACTCACTGCTTGCCATGCGAATGATGAATCTTGCTGCCGGTCGGGGTTTGATTTTTACATTGAATGCTTTGTTCCAATTCCCGGTGTTGTCCGAATTGGCAACTAAAATCACCTCAGATTTATTGTCTCAGCCGCGAAGCAGCGCTATATCGGTGCGACCTGATGGAACAGGATTGCCACTGTTCTTTGTTCCCAGTGGCATGGGTGATTATTCTTATGTCTTCGGGCTGGCTCAACATATCCCGTCGGGCTATCCGATTTATGCGCTGCCTTGGCCATCCATCAGTGAAGAACCGATGTTAACGATGGAAGAGCAGGCAGCCAGAATGATCACCTTGATGAAAGCGGTACAAGCGGTAGGCCCGTATCGGATAAGTGGCTACTCTTCCGGTGGGGTATTGGCTTATGCCGTTGTCCAGCGGCTTTTGAGTGCCGGTGAAATGGTCAATTTCTTGGGGTTAATTGATACGCCTGCGCCTCATTATTTTGGGAAGGAGGCTATGCAGCCCAAATACCATTGCTTTACTGAGCTGGCCCGGCAATCAGGGGAGGAATGCAAAGAAAAGATTGCAGCATTGTACCGGCGAATTGATGAGTTGAATTTGGTGCAGTTTATTGAAGCAGCACAAGAATTGGCGTTATATCCCGTCAATCTGCGTGCTGATGTGATCGCAAAACATTGGGAGCAGATCGAACGTTACACGCAAATCGTTGCCGATTATGAGCCGCCAGCATTAGCAATAACGCTGCATCAGTTCTATGCGGTAGAACCTTCTCCTGCTGTTTCTTTTGTGATGGATGAAAAGTCGGAGTCCGTGAATATAGAGCCGTCGTTAGGTTGGGAGCGGGTCATGCCTGATACTTCACTTAAGTTGATTGCTACTCCGGGTAACCATTTTAGTTTATTGGAAGATAATGAGAATAAAACCGCTTTAGCTCAGGCTGTTAATAGGATGATGGCAATCAGTTGTGATGAGGGGGCTTCGTAATACTGATATATTAAGGAAGTACTCAATTATTTAGTTCTAGTGTGATAATCCGGTATGTATTTATTATACCGGATTTTTTATGCATTAAAATAGAATAAGGGAAGTTATCATTCCTATATGAGTTATTTTTTTAGGTTTCTTTGTTATTATTGTTGCTATTTTATATTTTGTGATCTCAAACGGATTTTATTGTTGATTTTATTTTGTTTTGTTGATTGCTTTGGTATCAAAATTATATTTTTAATTTTGCCATTATTATTGGGAATATTTATTGTAATAGATAATTATGAGAAGATAATTGAAGATGTGATCATGGTAATGTGTTTTTGGGTGATGATATAGGCTAATTTAATTAGCCTTAATTTCATGAACTCGCTTTAGAATATATTGAGTTTATTTTAAAGGCTTGTGATAATTAAAAGCCTTATTTATTAGGGGTAATTGTTTAGCGCTAATTGTTTAGAGGTAATTGTTTATACTCTATGGATTTCAAGTTGCATCGCGATGGCAAGGGAACGAATCCCCGGGAGCATAGATAACTATGTGACCGGGGTGAGTGCAGCCAACAAAGAGGCAACTTGAAAGATGACGGGTATATGTTGGGAGGAGTATGTAATTGAATAATATTAAGCTTTATCCCAGTTTGCACCAGGTGTTGGTAAATATCGCTTGGCGTCAGAAAAATAACATCACAAAACGATCTCATTTGAATACATCTCGTTACAATCAATATCTTATTGGGTTAATTATTATATATGTCACATTATTTTATTATTGTGAAATAATATGTGGTGATATTAATTTTACGTAGTAAAGTTTCTTTACGGTATTGAATGCAATAATATCATTATAGGAACAAGGAGAGGGTGTTTTATTTTTTTTAATTAAGATTGATTATTTGTTCGGTTATTAGGGGAATTAGCATAAAAAATGACTAATTGGTCATTGTTAATCGAGCGATGGCACGGTTTTTTAATATTTTGAATTGATGTTGGATACGTCCGTATTTATTTTTTTTGGGGTAAGAAGTAAGAAAGAAATATTGGTGATGGCTGTCGGGTATGACAGTTTTCAAATTTCTAACAAATTCGTTGAGGTAATAGATGAAAGGTAACATTGCTACAGATGGAAATGTTCTTAAAGACGAAGTCCTCTCTCAGATGTCATGTGAAAATATAACTCATAATAAGTATGATACATCGATTCCATCACGAGAATGTGTTGTGGTAGGAGGAACAACCCTGGCGGTGTTTTGCGCCGAGCAAATTCTGGCGGCTGGACATACCATACAAGCAGTGCTACCTACTGATACTGTTCTACAAACGTGGGCTGCCCAGCAAGGGATTGCTTGTGTGAACTCGGTTGATGCATTACAGGAACAAATCACATTACAGCCTGTCGATTGGCTTTTCTCAATCGTCAACCCAATCATCCTGCCGATGTCGCTCATTGAACAAATTCGTGGCGGGGCTTTTAATTATCATAATAGTCCCCTGCCACGCTATGCGGGCAGTCATGCAACCTCTTGGGCGTTGTTAGCGAGGGAAACACATTACGCTATCTCCTGGCACTGTATTGAAGGCGGTGTGGATGTCGGCGATATTGCCGTGCAATGGCCGGTATCGATTGAAGAACAGGATAATGCTTTCTCGTTGAATCTGAAATGTTACCAAGCTGCTCAGAAAGGATTTGTTGAACTACTGAAGAATCTGGGGCGCGACGCACTGGTGACTTACCTTCAGGATCTTTCGCAACGGAGTTTTTATGCTCAGTCACGTCGCCCCGACTGGGGGGGATATTTATGTTGGGAGCAGTCGGGAGAAGTTCTGTCAGCTTTAGTGCGGGCATTAGATTTTGGGGAGAATTATTTAAATCCATTGGGTTGCCCGAAACTGTTACTGAGGCAGGGCCCGGTACAAATTTCCTGGCTTCAGCGGTTGAACACGTGCTCTGAGGGGGGACCCGGTACGTTGATTAGTGTGGAGGAGGATGCCTGGCAGGTGACGACTGGTAGTGAGGATGTGCGGATTGGGGGATTCGCCACCCTTGAAGGTCATTTGTTGTCTGCCAGAGAACTTGCCGATATATCGGAACTTAGGCCAGGCAAACAGCTTCCTTTGCTCTCCTCACAACAAGCGCAGAATGTAAAAAATACCCTTCAAACACTCGCACCCAGTGAACCATTTTGGTATGAGCGTCTTGCCTCGTTGCAACCACTCCAGTTGCCTTTTGAAATGATGGGGAAACAAGCAGAACCCCGATGGGGAATCAGCCCTTGGCAGCCTCCATGGCTAAAAAATGCTGGAGAAGATCCATTACAGACACTGTTGCAGGTATTCGTTATCTATCTTGCGCGCTTGACTCAGCAGACTGAACTCCAAATCGGCTGGTGTGTGGATGGGGCAGAAGATAAACCAAATATATTGACCGGGTTGTCATCGGTGGTGCCGATGGTTGTTGAGGTGGCGTTTGATAAGCCGTGGTCTGTGGCAGCTGACTGGATTGATAACGAGCTTGTCCGATTGGCGCGGCACCGCACATTTAGTCGTGATCTTCTTTCCCGTTCTCCTTCACTGCGGTCTATCCCGGCATTAAGAACAAGCCGACCGTGGCAGATCGCCATTTCTGTGATACAGGATGACAAACCCTGTGATCAGACGGTAGCCGGCGAATTATTGACGTTCCAGATAAATTCGCAGGGCGGTTTTCGTTGGATCTATGATGAAAATCGCCTGAGCCAAGAAGTTATTCTGCGGATGAATGAACATTTGCAGGTGCTGGCGTCATCAAAAAGGATGAGTGATGAAACCCCCGTGGGGCAGCTTAATTTGTTGCCTGAGGCTGAACGTAGGTTGTTGCTGGAGACCTGGAACGCTACTAAAACCACGTATCCTGAGGCGTTATGCATTCATCAGTTGTTTGAACAACAGGTGGAGAAAACCCCAGAGGCAATGGCACTGATAGCGGGAGATAAAACTTTCAGTTATATGGAACTGAATACCCGCGCCAATCGGTTAGCTCGTCAGCTCATTGAACTGGGGGTGTGTCCCGGTGATCATGTTGCGTTTCTGCTAGCGCGTTCGATGGAACTGGTCGTGGCACAATTGGCGATTCTCAAAGCCGGTGCTGTTTACGTGCCGATAGATCCCAGTGTGCCGGATGAACGGAAAAACTGGTTGATAAGTGATTGTTCCGCCAAATTGCTGCTCGCCGATACACAGGCGGATATTCCGACTAACCTGGCTGTGCCGCTGCTTCGTCTCTCGGATGAGACAGACTCGGGCGGCGAAGAAGATCGCATCAATCCTGACTTACCGCGTTCCAGCGCCGAGTTAGCGTATATCATGTACACTTCCGGTTCTACCGGGACACCCAAAGGGGTTTTGGTACCGCATCGTGCGGTAGTCCGGCTGGTTATCAATAATGGCTATGCTGAAATCGGACCAGATGATCGGGTGGCTTTTGCCGCTAATCCGGCGTTTGATGCCAGCACGTTTGAAGTCTGGGCGCCGTTGCTGAATGGTGGCGCATTAGTGGTTGTTGATCACGCCACTTTGCTGACGCCGCAGGCGTTTGTACAAGCTTTACAAATTCAGCAAATAACGATTTTGTGGTTGAGTGTCGGGTTGTTTAACCGGCTGGCAGCAGAACTGTCACCGGTTTTGCCGCAGATAAAGCTTCTGATTGTCGGCGGAGATGCCCTTGATCCCCATGTTATCGGTCAGGTACTGAACACCAGTCCGCCGCAACAGCTATTAAATGGCTATGGGCCAAGTGAAGGCACCACCTTTACGGCAACATATCGAATCAATGCAGTCGCACCGGGAGCGACCAATATCCCGATCGGTCGACCGGTAGCCAACACGCGGGTTTATCTGCTGGATGCCTATGGTCAGCCGGTGCCGTTAGGGGGGGTCGGAGAGATTTATGTGGGTGGAGATGGGGTGGCCTGTGGTTATCTTAATCGGCCTGAATTGACCGCCGAGCATTTCCTTACCGATCCGTTCAGTGATAACCCGGATGCTCGCCTGTACCGTACTGGAGATTTGGCGCGTTATCTGCCCGACGGCAATCTGGAATTCTTGGGCCGAAACGATCAGCAGGTTAAAATCCGCGGCTTCCGCGTTGAACTGGGGGAAATTGAAGCCCGGTTAGCAGAGCACCCAGCGGTGCGTGAAGCGGTGGTGTTGGTACGAGGGGAAGGGCAGGATAAACGGCTGGTGGCCTATGTGGTGGCGGAAGCCCATGACGGGCTGGCGAACAGTCTGCGTGCTCATCTGCAAGCTATTTTGCCTGACTATATGGTGCCGTCAGCCTTTGTGCGGCTGGATGCGTTTCCGTTAACGCCGAACGGTAAATTGGATCGTCGTGCACTACCGGCGCCTGACAGTGAAGCCTTTGCCCGTCAGACTTACGAAGCGCCTCAGGGAGAAACAGAAATTGCGCTGGCGGCGATTTGGCGTGAATTACTGGGAATTGAGCAGATAAGCCGGTATGACAGCTTTTTTGCTCTGGGTGGTCATTCGCTACTCGCGATACGGGTGGTTGAACGCCTGCGTCACTTGGGATTGACACTGACGGCGCGTGATCTGTTCCAATCGCCGGTGCTGTCAGATCTGGCTCAAACGTTGGGACAGCATCAGGCTGTGATCGTACCGCCTAACGTTATTACGCCAGCAACTACGGCCCTGACTCCGGCGATGTTGCCGCTGATTGATTTGACTCAGGCTGACATTGACCGCATCGTCGGGCAGGTGCCGAGCGGGATCGCTAATATTCAGGATATCTATGCTCTGTCGCCGTTGCAGGACGGTATTTTGTTCCACCACTTACTGGCAAACGAAGGCGACCCATATCTGTTGACAGGACTGATGGCCTTTGCTGATCGGGCGCTGTTGGATCGTTATCTGGCGGTGGTTCAACAGGTGGTTGATCGCCACGATATCCTGCGTACCGCTTTTATCTGGCAAGGATTGTCAGTTCCAGCGCAGGTGGTCTGGCGTCAGGCGACCTTGTCAGTGACGGAACTGACATTAAATCCGGTTGATGGTCCGGTCAGTGAGCAGTTAATCCGGCAGTTTGATCCGCGTCATCATCGTCTCGACCTGAACGAAGCGCCGTTATTGCGTTTTGTGGTGGCGCAGGAAACCGATGGCCGTTGGATACTGCTGCAATTGCTGCATCACCTGATTGGCGACCATGAAACGATGGAAGTGATGCACCGCGAAGTCCAGACGTATCTAATGGGTCAGGAGGAGAGCTTGCCTGTCCCGGTACCTTTCCGTAATTTGGTGGCTCAGGCTCGGCTGGGGGTGAGTCAGGAGGAACATACTCGTTTCTTTACCGAGATGTTGGCAGAAGTGGATGAACCGACACTGCCATTTGGGTTGACAGAGGTGCACCGCGACGGCTCACAGGTGACGGAATCCCACTGGATGTTGGCACCTGAGTTGAATACCCGTCTGCGCGGTCAGGCTCGGCGTTTAGGGGTCAGTCTGGCGGCATTGTGTCATTTGGCTTGGGCACAGGTGTTGTCGCGTACCAGTGGTCAGGAACAAGTGGTGTTCGGCACCGTGCTGTTTGGGCGTATGCAGGCAGCGGATGGCGCCGACAACGGCATGGGGTTGTTTATTAATACCTTGCCATTGCGGTTGGATATCGATGAAACCCCGGTACGGGAAAGTGTACAGGCTGCCCATGCACGATTGGCCGGATTATTAGCGCATGAGCATGCGTCACTGGCGCTGGCTCAGCGGTGCAGTGGGGTTGCCAGCGGTACGCCGCTCTTTAGTGCCCTGCTGAACTATCGGCATAATGCCTTATCGGCAGCATCAGATGAACTGATTGGCGGTATTGAATTCCTTGGCATACAAGAGCGAACTAACTACCCGTTAGTGCTGTCGGTGGAGGATTTTGGCGATGCACTGGGACTGACCGCGCAGGTCGTGCAACCGTTTGAGTCGGAACGGGTATGCGGCTATATGCAACAGACGCTGGAAAGTCTGGTGGAGGCCCTTGAGCAAGCCCCGGATATGGCTGTTCGGGCATTGGAAATCCTGCCGGAAGCGGAACATACGTTGTTGTTAAAAACTTGGAACGCCACAGAAACCGCCTATCCTGAAGCGTTATGTATTCATCAGTTGTTTGAACAGCAGGTGGAGAAAACGCCTGATGCGATAGCATTAGTGTATGAAGAACAGACCCTCAGTTATGACGAATTAAATGCCCGCGCTAACCGGTTGGCTCGTCAGCTCATCGAACAAGGGGTATGTCCCGGTGATCATGTCGCGCTTTTGCTCGCTCGATCAGTAGAACTGGTGATGGCCCAGTTGGCAATTCTTAAAGCCAGCGCTGTTTACGTGCCGATAGATCCCAATGTGCCGGATGAGCGGAAAAACTGGCTAATAAGTGATTGTGCAGCCAAGTTACTGCTCACCGATACGCGGGTGGATATTCCGGCGGATATGGCTGTGCCGCTGTTTCGTCTCTCAGATGAGACAGATACGGACAACGAGGAAGATCGCCTTAACCTTGACTTACCGCGTTCCAGCACTGAGTTAGCGTATATCATGTACACCTCTGGCTCTACCGGGATACCTAAAGGCGTATTGGTGCCGCATCGTGCGGTGGTCCGGCTGGTGATCAACAATGGCTATGCTGAAATCGAACCCGATGACCGAGTGGCCTTTGCCGCTAACCCGGCTTTCGATGCCAGCACGTTTGAAGTCTGGGCGCCGTTGCTTAATGGTGGCGCGTTAGTGGTTGTTGATCACGCCACTTTGCTGACGCCGCCAGAATTTGTACAGGTTTTACAAGTTCAGCGAATTACTGTTCTGTGGTTGAGCGTCGGATTGTTCAACCAGCTAGCAGAGGAATTGTCTCCTGTTTTGCCGCAGATAAGGCTCCTGATTGTCGGCGGAGATGCCCTTGATCCGCATGTCATCGGTCAGGTATTGCGCACCAGTCCGCCACAGCAGCTATTAAATGGTTATGGGCCGAGTGAAGGCACCACCTTTACGACCACATACCGTATCAATGCAGTCGCACCGGGAGCGACCAACATCCCGATTGGCCGACCGGTAGCCAACACGCGGGTTTATCTATTGGATACTTATGGTCAGCCGGTGCCGCTGGGGGTGGTCGGAGAGATTTATGTAGGTGGAGATGGGGTGGCTTGTGGTTATCTTAATCGGCCTGAATTGACCGCCGAGTGTTTCCTTGTCGATCCGTTCAGTGATAACCCGGATGCCCGTATGTACCGCACCGGAGATTTGGCGCGTTATCTGCCGGACGGCAATCTGGAGTTCTTGGGCCGTAATGATCAGCAGGTTAAAATCCGCGGTTTCCGCATTGAACCAAAGGAAATTGAGGCCCGGTTAGCCGATCACCCAACGGTGCGTGAAGTGGCGGTGTTGGTACAGGGGGAAGGTCAGAATAAACGGCTGGTGGCCTATGTGGTGGAATCAGCGGATAACGGGCTGGTGGACAGCCTGCATACTCACCTGAGCACTATTTTACCTGACTATATGGTGCCAACGGCCTTTGTGCGGATGGATGCTTTTCCGTTGACGCCAAACGGTAAGTTGGATCATCGGGCGTTACCGGCGCCGGACAATGAAATTGTTGCCCGTCAGGTTTACGCTGAGCCCCAGGGAGAAACAGAAATAGCGCTGGCGGCGATTTGGCGTGAATTATTGGGCATTGAGCAAATAAGTCGGTATGACAGCTTTTTTGCCTTGGGTGGTCATTCGTTGCTCGCTGTACGCATGATTGGACGCTTGCGTCACTTGGGATTGACACTGACGGCGCGTGATCTGTTCCAGTCGCCGGTGCTGTCAGATCTGGCGCAAACATTAGGACAGCATCAGGCTGTGAAAGTGCCGCCTAACGTCATTATGCCAGCAACCACAGAGTTGACGCCGGCAATGTTGCCGCTGATTGATTTGACTCAGGCTGATATTGACCGCATCGTATTGATTTGAGGGAAGCACCGCTATTACGTTTTGTGGTGGCACAAGAAACTGATGGCCGTTGGATTCTGTTGCAACTGCTGCATCACCTGATTGGCGACCATGAAACGATGGAAGTGATGCACCGTGAAGTGCAGGCGTATCTGGCAGGTCAGGAGGAGAGCCTGCCTACACCGGCGCCTTTCCGTAATCTGGTGGCGCAGGCCCGGTTGGGGATGAGTCAGGAAGAACATACCCGTTTCTTTACTGACATGTTAGCCGGGGTGGATGAACCCACGTTACCGTTCGGGTTGACGGAAGTGCATCGTGATGGCTCGCAGGTGGTTGAATCTCACCGGATGTTAGCGCCTGAGCTAAATAACCGTTTGCGCAGTCAGGCCCGACGTTTGAGTGTTAGTCTGGCGACCTTGTGTCATCTGGCTTGGGCACAGGTGTTGTCGCGTACCAGCGGGCAAGATCAAGTGGTGTTCGGCACGGTGCTGTTTGGGCGTATGGCGGCGGGAGACGGGGCTGACAATGGCATGGGGCTGTTTATCAATACCTTGCCGTTACGGTTGGATATGGATGAGACCCCGGTACGGGAGAGTGTGCAGGTTGCCCATACCCGATTGGCCGGATTATTGGCGCATGAACACGCATCACTGGCGCTGGCCCAGCGTTGCAGCGGCGTGCAGGGTGAGATCCCCCTCTTTAACAGCTTGCTGAACTATCGGCACAATACTTTGCCGGTAACGTCAGATGATTTGATGAACGGTATTGAGTTTCTTGGCGCACAGGAGCGGACCAACTATCCGTTAATGCTATCGGTAGAAGATTTTGGTGATGCTCTGGGGCTGACGGCTCAAGTAGTGCAGCCGTTTGAGCCGGAAAGCTTGTGCGGTTATATGCAGCAAGCGCTGGAGAGTTTAGTGACAGCGCTGGAACAGGCCCCGCAAATGCCGGTACGACAGTTGGAAATTCTGCCGGAAGCGGAGCGTACCTTGTTGTTAACAACTTGGAATGCCACGGAAGCCGCTTATCCTGACCAGTTGTGCATTCATCAATTATTTGAACAACAGGTGGAGCAAACCCCTGACGCGACAGCGTTAGTGTATGAAGAGCAGACCTTCAGTTATGGCGAATTAAACGCCCACGCTAACCGGCTGGCTCATCAGTTGATTGCACTCGGTGTTGTCCCTGACCAGCGAGTGGCGATTTGCGTGTCACGTTCACCGGCGATGGTGGTGGGATTGCTGGCGGTCATGAAAGCGGGCGGGGCGTATGTGCCGCTAGACCCGGCTTATCCCGGCGCGCGTCTGGCGCATATTTTGCATGATGCTGCCCCAGCTGTGGTGCTGGCGGATAAGGCTGGCTGGGTTGCACTGGGCGAGGAAGCGCTGACCGGACTCGTGGTGCTGGACCCGAATACCTTGCCTGAACAGCCGGACAGTAACCCACAGGTATCTGCGCTGACTTCGCGGCATCTGGCCTATGTGATTTATACCTCCGGTTCCACGGGAGTACCCAAAGGGGTGATGATTGAGCACCGTAATACGGTTAACTTCCTGCACTGGGCACAGCAGGCTTTTGAAACGGAAGCGATCCGCGAGGTGCTTTTCTCAACGTCGATGAATTTCGACCTGTCCATTTTCGAATGTTTTATGCCGTTGTCCCGTGGCGCGGCGATTTATCTGGTGGAAGATGCGCTGTCATTGATGCAGCATGCCCTGCCGGTGACCTTGATCAACTCCGTGCCGTCTGCGATGAAACCGTTATTGCAAGCTCAGGCGCTGATGGCGTCGGTCCATACTGTCAATCTGGCGGGAGAGCCGCTTAAAGGCGCTTTAATTAAACAGATTTTCCAGGAAACACAAATAGAGCGGCTATGCAATCTCTATGGGCCTTCTGAAACGACAACCTATTCTGCCTGGTTGCCGATACAGCGAGGTGACCGGATTATTGAAAGTATCGGGCGTCCGATAGCCAACACCAGCCTTTACTTACTGGACGAGTATGGTCAACCGGTGCCGTTGGGCGTGGTGGGGGAAATTTATATTGGGGGAGCGGGCGTGACGCGTGGCTACCTCAATCGCCCTGACTTGACGGCGGAACGTTTCCTTATCGATCCGTTTAGTGATAAACCGGATGCCCGCATGTACCGCACCGGGGATTTAGCCCGTTACCTGCCGGACGGCAATCTGGAATTTCTGGGCCGTAACGACCAGCAGGTTAAAATTCGCGGTTTCCGCATTGAACCGGGGGAAATTGAGGCCCGGTTGTTGGAACATCCGGCGGTGAGTGAATCTGTGGTATTGGCACAAGGTGACGGGCAGGAAAAACGGCTGGTGGCCTATGTGGTGGCGGAAGCTCATGAAGGGTTGATTAATAGCTTACGTGAACATCTGGGCGCTCAGTTGCCTGATTACATGGTGCCGACGGCCTTTGTACGGCTGGATGCATTGCCATTAACGCCGAACGGTAAACTGGATCGTCAAGCGCTGCCGGCGCCAGACAATGAAGCCGTGGCCCGTCAGGTTTATGAAGCGCCTCAGGGAGAAATGGAAATGGCTCTGGCGGCGATTTGGCGTGAAGTTCTGGGTGTTGAACAGATCAGCCGGCATGACAATTTCTTTGCCTTGGGCGGCCATTCGTTGCTGGCGGTGCGGGTAATGAACCGGGTAGCCGCTTTAGGCGTCGAACTGCCGCTGACTACCCTGTTTAAGTCCCCTTCATTGAGGGTATTTGCTGAGGCTATGCAGACTCGGTCTGGTCAACCGGATAATATTTTGCCGATATCCCGCGAGGAGACGTTACCGCTGTCATTTGCGCAACAGCGCTTGTGGTTCCTGGCGCAGCTTGATGGGGTCAGTGAAACTTATCATATCCCGATGGCCCTGCGCTTGTCTGGTCAATTGGATATCGCGGCCTGGCAAAAGGCGCTGGATACCTTGTTTGCCCGTCATGAAGCATTGCGTTCTGTCTTTATCTCTATTGATGGTCAGCCACAAGTGCGGCTGTTGGAACCGGATAGTGGCTTACTGTTATCTCAATATGACCTGCGCGGCGTTTCGGATGCTGATGAAGTCCTTGAGCGCCTGAGCACGGAGGAGGCCCACGCGTCATTTGACTTCGAAAGTGGCCCGCTTATTCGCGCTGCTCTCATCCGGATCACCGATGACGAATATCAATTTTTACTGACGCAGCATCATATTATTTCCGATGGCTGGTCTGCCGATATATTGATGCAGGAACTGAGCACGCTCTATACCGCGTTTATAGCCGGGCAACCGGCTTCGTTACCGTCATTGGCGATTCAATACCCGGATTATGCCGCCTGGCAGCGTCAGTGGCTGTCGGCTGAAAGGGTTCATATTCAATCCGACTATTGGCGTGCAATGCTGGCTGACGCGCCGGTTCTGCTGGATTTGCCCACTGATCGGCCTCGCCCGCCGGAACAGTCGTTTGCCGGCGATGCCGTGCCGGTTAACCTGGATGTGGAATTAACGGCAGCCCTTAAGCGCCTGAGTGAGCAGCAGGGCGTCACCTTATTCATGACGCTGTTGTCAGCCTGGTCCGTGGTTCTGTCACGTTTGTCAGGTCAGGACGATGTGGTGATTGGCACGCCAAGCGCGGGCCGTGGTCGTCGGGAAGTGGAGCCGTTGATTGGCTTCTTTGTCAATACGCTGGCGTTGCGCATGGATTTATCGGGTGAGCTGACGGTGAGTGAATTGCTGGCGCGAGTCCGACAAACCGCATTGACGGCGCAGGAGCATCAGGATTTACCGTTTGAACAGGTGGTGGAAATCGTGCAACCACCACGCCGGTTGGCGCATACCCCGTTGTTCCAGGTGATGTTTGCCTGGCAGAACAATGAGAACTCAGAATGGGGATTACCGGGGCTGGCCGTCTCACCGGTCGATCAAGCCGTTGATATTGTCAAGTTTGATCTTGAACTGGGCTTGTCGGAGGAGGAGGGCAGGATTGTTGGGGAGCTGAGTTATGCTACCGCCCTGTTTGATCCGGCAACAATGGAACGGCAAGTGGGATATCTGTATGCGGTGCTGCAAGCGATGGCGGTTAACCCTCAACAGCCGATCGGGGAAATTGATATCCTAGCCCCAGCGGAGCGCAAGCTATTGCTGGAAACTTGGAACGCGGCGGAAACCGCCTATCCTGAGGCGTTATGCATTCACCAACTGTTTGAACAACAGGTGGAGAAAACTCCAAAGGCCACGGCGCTGGTGTATCAGGAGCAAACCCTCAGTTATGCCGAATTAAATGCCCGCGCTAACCGGTTGGCCCATCAGCTTATCGCATTGGGTGTCGTACCTGACCAGCCGGTGGCGATTTGTGTGTCGCGTTCACCGGTCATGGTGGTAGCGCTGTTGGCGGTATTGAAAGCCGGTGGCGCCTATGTGCCGCTGGACCCAACCTATCCGTTAGAACGTTTGGCGTATATCCTGAATGATACAACGCCGTCAGTGGTGTTGGCTGATGCGACTGGACGGGCGACATTAGGTGATGAAGCGTTGAGCGGGCTGACGGTATTTGATCCGAATACCTTGCCAGACCAGTCGGACTACAATCCGCAGGTAGCTGCGTTGACGCCACAACACCTGATTTACATCATCTATACCTCCGGCTCAACCGGGCAGCCGAAAGGGGTGATGGTGGAACATCAGGCGGTGTATCAGCGTCATTTGGGCTTTAATGAGACCTATACGGTGACGGCGCAAGATCGGATGTTGCAATTTGCTTCTTTTGCATTTGACGTTTCAGTGGAGGAATGTTTCTCGACATTATGCAATGGCGCCACGTTGGTCATGCGTGATGACAGTTGGCTGGCGTCTATGTCGGCGTTTATTGGCTTAGCCTGGCAGCACCGTATCACAGTGATGTCTCTGCCGGCATTATTCTGGTCCGAACTGATTGCCAGAGACAACAAGGCATTACCGCTACCGGATTGTCTCCGACTCATTATCATTGGTGGAGAGGCGGTTAAGAAGAGCGCCATTCAGGATTGGTTTGTACGGGAAGTCCACCGGCCCCGACTGTTGAACGCCTATGGGCCGACGGAAAATACCGTAACGGCGACTTGTAAGGAGGTTTTATCCCCAGCCGATGATTGCTCTATCGGCCGACCGCTTAAAAATACCTGCGTTTACCTGTTGGATAAATACGGTCAGTTAGTCCCGTTAGGCGGCGTTGGCGAAATGTATATTGGCGGCGTGGGTGTGGCGCGAGGCTACCTTAACCTGCCGGAATTGAGCGCGGAACGTTTTATACCCGATCCTTTTAGTTCAGAACCCGGCGCACGGATGTATGTTACTGGGGATTTGGCCCGCTATTTGCCGGATGGCGACTTGGAGTTTCTGGGTCGTAACGATCAGCAGGTCAAAATTCGCGGCTTCCGGGTTGAGCTAGGGGAAATTGAAACCCGGTTGGAAGAACACCCGGCGGTGCAAGAGGCGGCAGTGCTGGTATGGGAAGATGAGCAGGGCAAACGGCTGGTAGCCTATGTGGCGGCAGAAGCGAATGAAGGGTTGGCAACCCGTTTGCGTGAATATTTGAGTGCGGTTTTACCTGACTATATGGTCCCGGCAGCCTTTGTGCGGCTGGAGACTTTACCGCAGACCCCAAATGGCAAGTTGGATCGTCGGGCGTTGCCGGCACCGGGGGAAGAGGCGTTTGCCCGTCAGATCTATGAAGCCCCGCAAGGGAAGATAGAAACGATGCTGGCGGCTGTCTGGTGTGAGTTGCTGGGCGTTGAACAGATTAGCCGGCATGATAATTTCTTTGCCTTGGGCGGTCACTCGTTACTGGCGATGCGAGTGGTGAATCGGGTAACTGCTTTAGGTATTGAACTGCCGCTGACTACCCTGTTTAAATCTCCATCATTAAGGGATTTTGCGGAGGTCATGCAGGCCCGGATGGGGCAGTCGGACACGCTCCTGCCGTCCATTCTGCCGATATCCCGCGAGGGGGCGTTACCGTTGTCATTTGCGCAACAGCGCTTGTGGTTCCTGGCGCAGCTTGAGGGGGTCAGTGAAACTTATCATATCCCGATGGCCCTGCGTTTATCTGGACAACTGGATATCGTGGCTTGGCAAAAAGCGCTGAATACCTTATTTGCCCGTCATGAAGCGTTACGCTCTGTCTTTATCTCTATTGATGGTCAGCCGCAAGTGCGGTTGTTGGAACCGGATAACGGCTTACTGTTATCTCAATATGACCTGCGTAGGATTCCAGATGCTGATAGAGTCCTTGAGCGTTTGAGCGTGGAAGAGGCTCATGCATCATTTGATCTTGAAAGTGGCCCGCTTATCCGCGCGGCTCTCATCCGGATCACCGATGACGAATATCAGTTTTTGCTGACTTTGCACCACATTATTTCCGATGGCTGGTCTGCCAATGTGCTGATACAGGAACTGAACACGCTCTATATGGCGTTTATGGACGGACAACCCGATCCCTTGCCGCCGTTGGCGATTCAATACCCGGATTATGCTGCCTGGCAGCGTCAGTGGCTGTCGGTTGAGCGTATTCAGGCTCAATCTGACTATTGGCGTGCCATGTTGGCTGACGCGCCGGTTCTGTTGGATTTGCCTACGGATCGGCCTCGCCCGCTGGAGCAGTCATTTGCCGGCGATGCCGTGCTGGTTGATCTGGATGTGGAATTAACAACGGCCCTGAAACGTCTGAGTGAGCAGCAGGGCGTCACCTTATTTATGACGTTGTTGTCAGCCTGGGTGGTGGTTCTGTCACGTTTGTCAGGTCAGGACGATGTGGTGATTGGCACACCGAGCGCGGGCCGTAGTCGTCAGGAAGTGGAGCCGTTGATTGGCTTCTTTGTCAATACGCTGGCATTGCGCATGGATGTATCGGGTGATCTGACCGTGACTGAGTTGCTGGCGCGAGTTCGACAAACCGCATTAGCGGCCCAGGAGCATCAAGATTTACCGTTTGAACAGGTGGTGGAAATTGTACAGCCGCCGCGCCGGTTGGCGCATACGCCGTTGTTCCAGGTGATATTTGCCTGGCAAAACAATGAAAGCACGGACTGGGAACTGCCGAAGCTGGCCGTCTCACCAGTCGATCAAGTCGTTGATGTTGTCAAGTTTGATCTTGAACTGGGCTTGTCAGAAGAGGAGGGCAGGATCGTGGGGGCGTTGAGTTATGCCACGGCCCTGTTTGATTCAGAGACAATGGAGCGGCAGGTGGGATATCTGCATGCGGTACTGCAAGCGATGGTGGCTAACCCTCAACAGTCGGTCAGGGAAATTGATCTCCTTTCTCCGGCGGAGCGCACGTTATTGCTGGAAACCTGGAACGCCACGGCAACCGTCTATCCTGAGAGGTTATGTATTCATCAGTTGTTTGAACAACAGGTGGAGAAAACCCCTGACGCGACAGCATTAGTGTATGACGAACAGACCCTCAGTTATGCCGAATTAAATGCCCGCGCTAACCGGTTGGCTCGTCAGCTCATTGAACAAGGGGTGTATTCCGGTGATTATGTTGCGCTCTTGCTAGCACGCTCAATGGAACTGGTGGTAGCCCAATTAGCGATTCTCAAAGCTGGTGCCGTTTACGTGCCGATAGATCCTAGTGTGCCGGATGAGCGGAAAAACTGGCTGATCAGTGATTGTTCAGCCAAGTTGTTGCTTACCGATACGCGGGCGGATATTCCGGCTAACTTAACTGTGCCGCTGCTTCGTCTCTTGGATGAGACAGATACGGTTCACGAGCAAGATCGTCGCAACCTTGACTTACCGCGTTCCAGCACCGAGTTAGCGTATATCATGTACACTTCCGGTTCTACCGGCACACCTAAAGGGGTTTTGGTGCCGCATCGTGCGGTGGTTCGGTTGGTTATTAATAATGGCTATGCAGAAATTGGGCCGGAGGATCGGGTAGCCTTTGCCGCTAATCCGGCGTTCGATGCCAGTACGTTTGAAGTCTGGGCGCCATTGCTCAATGGTGGCGCGTTAGTGGTTATCGATCACGCCACTTTGTTGACGCCGCAGGCGTTTGTACAGACTCTACGGGGTCAGCGAATGACCGTTCTGTGGTTGAGTGTCGGATTGTTTAACCAGCTAGCAACGGAGTTGCTTCCGATTCTTCCACAGATAAAGCTCCTGATTGTCGGCGGAGATGCCCTTGATCCCCATGTTATTGGTCGGGTACTGAACACCAATCCGCCACAACGGCTATTAAATGGCTATGGGCCAAGTGAAGGCACCACTTTTACGACCACATACCGTATCACTGCATTAACATCGGGAGCCGCCCGCATTCCTATCGGTCGGCCGGTAGCCAACACGCGGGTTTATCTGTTGGATAAGTATGGTCAGCCGGTGCCGTTGGGGGTGACCGGAGAGATTTATGTGGGAGGTGATGGGGTAGCCTGTGGTTATCTTAATCGGCCTGAATTAACCGCCGAAAGTTTCCTTGTTGATCCGTTCAGTGATCAACCGGATGCCCGCATGTACCGCACCGGGGATTTGGCGCGTTATCTGCCGGATGGCAATCTGGAATTCCTGGGCCGTAATGACCAGCAGGTTAAGATCCGTGGTTTCCGTATTGAACCGGAGGAAATTGAGATCCGGTTGGCCGAGTACCCAACGGTGCGTGAAGCGGCGGTGTTGGCACGCGGCGAAGGGCAGGAGAAACGGCTGGTGGCCTATGTGGCGGCACCTGCGGATAAGGGGCTGGTGAACAACTTACGTGCTCATCTGAATGCTATTTTGCCTGACTATATGGTGCCGTCAGCTTTTGTACGGCTGGACGCTTTTCCATTGACGGCTAACGGTAAGTTGGATCATCAAGCGTTGCCGGCACCGGACAATGACGCCTTTGTCCACCAAGTTTACGCCGCGCCTCAGGGAGAAACAGAAATCGCGCTGGCAGCGATTTGGCGTGAATTACTGGGCATTGAGAAAATAAGTCGCCATGACAGCTTTTTTGCCCTAGGGGGCATTCGTTGCTCGCGATACGGATGGTTGAGCGCATGCGTCACTTGGGATTGTCACTGACGGCGCGTGATCTGTTCCAGTCGCCGATGTTGTCAGACTTGGCGCAAACGTTAGGGCAGCATCAAGCTGTGATCGTGCCGCCTAACGTCATTACGCCGACAACGACAGCGTTGACGCCGGCGATGTTGCCGCTGATTGATTTGACTCAAGCCGACATTGACCGCATCGTCAGGCAAGTGCCGGGCGGGGTGACCAACATTCAGGATATCTATGCCCTATCGCCGTTGCAGGACGGTATTTTGTTCCACCACTTACTGGCAAACGAAGGCGATCCCTATTTGTTAGCCGGCCAGATGGTCTTCGCTGATCGGACTCTGCTAGACCGTTATCTGGCGGCGGTACAACAGGTGGTTGATCGTCACGATATTCTGCGTACCGCCTTTATCTGGCAAGAGTTGTCTGTGCCGGCTCAGGTGGTCTGGCGTCAGGCGCCTTTATCGGTGACTGAATTGGATTTAGACCCGGCGGATGGGCCGATTGGTGAACAACTGGCTCAACGTTTTAATCCTCGTCGTTACCGTCTTGACCTGAACCAAGCACCGTTGATGCGGTTTATGGTGGCTCAGGAGACTGATGGTCGTTGGATTGTACTGCAATTGCTGCATCACCTGATTGGCGACCATACCACGTTGGACGTGATGAACAGCGAGGTTCAGGCGTATCTTGCCGAACGGGAAGACAGCCTGACTTCCCCGGTCTCTTTCCGTAATTTAGTGGCTGAAGCCCGGTTGGGGATGAGTGAGGAGGAACATACCCGTTTCTTTACCGAGATGTTGGCGGAGGTGGACGAACCCACGCTGCCATTCGGATTGACGGAGGTGCATCGTGATGGTTCACAGGTAACGGAATCTCACTGGATGCTGGCGCCAGAATTGAATGACCGTCTGCGTGGTCAGGCCCGGCGTTTGGGGGTCAGTCTGGCGGCGTTGTGTCATTTGGCTTGGGCGCAGGTGTTGTCGCACACCAGCGATCAAGAGCAAGTGGTGTTCGGTACCGTGCTGTTTGGGCGCATGGCGGCGGGAGAAGGGGCTGACAACGGGATGGGGCTGTTTATCAATACCTTACCGTTACGGCTGGACATTGATGATACACCGGTACAGGAGAGTGTGCAGGCCGCCCATACCCGGCTGGCCGGATTACTGGAACACGAACATGCTTCACTGGCGTTGGCTCAGCGTTGCAGTGGCGTACAAGGTGAGATCCCTCTCTTTAGTAGCTTGCTGAATTATCGGCATAATGCATCTTCGACAACATTGGATGAACTTGTAAATGGCATTGAATTCCTTGATGCGCAGGAGCGAACCAATTATCCGTTAGTGCTGTCGGTGGAGGATTTTGGTAAATCCTTGGGGTTAACCGTTCAAGTTGCCCAGCCGTTTGAACCGGAACGGGTATGCGGCTATATGCAACAGGCACTGGAGAGTTTGGCAGTCGCGTTGGAACAGACCCCGGAAACGCCGGTACGGACATTGAGCATTCTGCCGGAAACGGAGCGCACACTGTTGCTGAAAACTTGGAACGCCACGGAAACCGCCTATTCTGAGACATTGTGTATTCATCAATTGTTTGAACAGCAAGTGGAGCAAACCCCTGACGCGATAGCGTTAGTGCATGAAGGTCAGGCTCTCAGTTACGCTGAATTAAATGCCCGAGCTAACCGGTTGGCCCATCAGCTTATTGCGCTGGGCGTAGAGCCGGATCAGCGAGTGGCGATTTGCGTGTCACGTTTACCGGCAATGGTGGTGGGGATATTGGCAATACTGAAAGCCGGTGGTGCCTATGTGCCGCTGGACCCAGTCTATACCGGGGAGCGTCTGGCGCATATTCTGACCGATGCCGCGCCGGTTATTTTGCTGGCGGATAACGCCGGGTGTGCTGCGTTGGGTGAGAAGGCACTGGCGGAACTCACCGTACTTGACCCAAATGCACTGTTCAACCAGCGGGACTACAACCCGCAAATACCTGCGCTAACTTCACGACATCTGGCGTATGTCATTTATACCTCGGGTTCGACCGGGACACCGAAAGGCGTGATGTTGGAACATCGTGGTGTCTGTAACTACCTGTTATGGGCGCGGGGTGATTACCTAACCGAAAAGCAATGCAATAGTATTGTTTCATCATCGATAGCCTTTGATGCCACGGTCACCAGTCTTTACCTGCCTTTACTGTGTGGCGGCAAGATCCATTTGCTCCGTGACGGGCAGGAGCTGGCTGAATTGCTTCCCGCATTGTTGTCAATGGAATCGGGTGCTTTGGTTAAAATTACTCCTGGTCATCTTTCGGCAATGGGGCAGAAATTGAAAACCGAGGGACGAGAATGTCCTGCGCATTGCTTTATCGTGGGTGGAGAGGCACTGCCTGGTTCCACTATTGCACTTTGGCGAACATTATCGCAAGGATCACGCATCATCAACGAGTACGGCCCAACCGAAACCGTCGTGGGTTGTACCGTGTTTGATGTCAATCACCTGAGCTGTTTTGCCGATAACGTACCGATTGGCCGCCCAATATCCAATATCCAAATTTATATTCTCGATACCCACGGGGAACCTGTCCCAATGGGTGTCACGGGTGAACTTTACATTGGGGGAGTTGGTGTCGCTCGCGGCTACCTGAATCGGCCGGAATTGACGGCGGAACGTTTCTTGGTTGATCCATTTAGTGATCGACCGGATGCCCGCATGTACCGCACCGGGGATTTAGCTCGCTACCTGCCGGATGGCAACCTGGAATTCCTGGGCCGCAACGACCAGCAGGTTAAAATCCGAGGATTCCGCGTTGAACCGGGAGAAATTGAGGCTCGATTGGTGGAACACCCGGCGGTGAGTGAATCTGTAGTATTGGCATTGGGGCAAGGTCAAGACCAACGACTGGTTGCCTATGTCGTGGTGCCGGCGGATGAGGGGCTGGCTAATAACCTGCGTACTCACTTGAGTGTAACTTTACCTGACTATATGTTGCCATCCGCTTTTGTGCGTCTGGATGCTTTCCCGCTAACGCCGAACGGTAAGCTGGATCGCCGAGCACTGCCGGTTCCGGACAGTGAAGCTTTCGCCCGTCAGATTTATGAAGCGCCACAAGGAGAAGCGGAAATTGCATTGGCGGCTATCTGGTGTGAATTGCTGGGGGTTGAGCAAATCAGCCGGCATGACAACTTCTTCACGTTGGGCGGGCATTCACTGCTTGCCATGCGAATGATAAATCTTGCCGCTGGTCGGGGTTTAGTTTGCACATTGAATGCCGTGTTCCAATTCCCGGTGCTGGCTGAACTGGCTGCGAAAATCACCTCAGACTTGTTGTCTCAGCCGCAAAACAGCGCCATATCGGTACGACTTGATGGGACAGGGCTGCCGCTGTTCTTTGTTCCGAGCGGCATGGGGGATTACTCCTATGTCTTCGGGCTGGCTCGACATATCCTGTCGGATCACCCGATTTATGCGTTGCCTTGGCCGTCTATTAATGAAGAACCGATGACAACGATGGAACAGCAAGCGGCGAGAATGATCACCTTGATAAAAGCTGTTCAACCGGAAGGCCCTTATCGGCTATGTGGCTACTCTTCTGGTGGAATCTTGGCTTATGCGATTGCCCAGCAGCTTTTGCATGCCGGTGAAATGGTCAATTTCCTGGGGTTGATTGATACACCTGCGCCTCACTATTTAGGGGAACAGATCATACAACCTAAATATCGGTTCTTTATTGAACTGGCCCGGCTGTCGGGGGAGGAGCATGTGGAAGAGATTGCGGAGTTATACCGGAGAATCGATGAGTTGAATTTTGTGCAGTTTATTGCCGCGGCACAAGAATTGGCGTTATATCCTGCAAATCTGAGTGCTGATGTGATCGCAAAACGTTGGGGGCAGATCGCGCGTTACGCACAAATAGTTGTGGATTATGAGCCGCCGGCATTAGCAATAACGCTACATCAGTTCCATGCGGTAGAACCTTCCCCCGCTATATCTTTATCTTTTATGACGGATGAACAGCCAGAATCCGCGAGCATAGAACCATCGTTGGGTTGGGCGCAAATAATGCCTGATGCTTCGCTTGAGTTGATTGCGATACCGGGTAACCATTTTAGTTTATTGGAGGATGATGAGAATAAAACCGCTTTAGCTCAGGCTGTTAATAGGATGCTGGCAATCAGTTGTGATGAGGAGACATCGTAATACTGATATAGTCAGGAGTTTTGAATAAGTTAACTTTGATATGATAATCCGGTGTGTTTCTTAATACCGGATTATCTTTCTTGTTTATCTTTTTTCCCCAAGGTGCATAAGCATTAATAAAAACAAAGCCGATTTTCATTTTTCACTGATAGCTTTATGGTGGGCAGGTTTTAAACTGTTTTTAAAAACATTGTTTTAATCTCTGATTTTAATCGGTATCAGGTTTTAACCGTTGTTTTTATCACGTTTACTACCTGATTTTTATTCAGTTTAATCATCATGGCATATCGTGTTTTACATTTAACAAACATTAATCGTACCCGCTTTTTATCTTTGCTGAGGCTATTTAGACTGATAATATTACAGATACCCATTTATATATTCTTTTTCGGATAATCAATGCGCTGTTTAGAAATTAAATCCTGCCACATTAACCGTTTTATCCCCTTTTTTATTGCGTTATGTTTATAGCTTGCTGAGTCAAATAACAGTGAGAAAACCCATTAATCTCAACAGGTCGGGTAATATTATTTTACCTACTGATTTCTTTTTGGCTCTCTGTGTAATGGTTAATAGCATTTGATTAAATATAATTAACTGCCTTTATAAAAAGTACATCTATACCCTATGGATTTCAAGATGCATCGCGACGGCAAGGGAGCGAATCCCCGGGAGCATAGATAACTATGTGACCGGGGTGAGAGAGTGCAGCCAACAAAGAGGCAACTTGAAAGATAACGGGTATATTGCGTTAAATCCATATTTTCCTTTTATATAAGTCTTTAATCTCTCTGTATACTCACTTTTAAATCATCATAGCAGGGAATAAATCTTTTTATTTACTCTGTACTTTTTAAAAAGCGGGCATTAATGGGATACCTGCTTTTTAAATCCTCAGATGAGTTAATTACCGATAAAAAACACTTGCATTCACTAATAACTGGAAATACAAGTCAAAAGAGAAAGTTAACCATGTTAAAAGAGATGGCATCGGTAAAACCATTATCATTCCTGGAGGGCCTGTTTTTTTAAAGCAAAAGCGGGTTTTCATTGCGGAGTTTTTATCAACCTGACGTTTTTTCGTTTCTTGATACGCAGTTAACTTGCCCACTTTCATTAAACTGATGTTAAGGTTTTCTCTTTTTCCGGTATTTAACGCTTCAACGTTAAAGCCAGAGCAGATAACCGAGAGGCTAATAATATTTAAGCTCAATGCCTGATTATTTCGTCATGTTTAATACTGCTCATTTAGTCAACCTAAAGGTTTATCGATTTTCTTTAATGATTGACTCGGTTTTTCATCAACGCTTTACAACTCATGCAACACCGCTTATTTAAACACAT
>NZ_JAJAFZ010000028.1:0-56188 GCF_025384895.1 Photorhabdus kayaii | reverse complement strand
ACTGCGCTACAAAAAACTATTAATACTACAATACTGCTTTTCATTGACTTTCTATTCCACAATGCCGAAGCAGTATTAACCACAAATTTAGCTTAGTGATCAATGTTTAGGGTTGATTATCAACCGGGCAACTAAAATAGGGGGTTGGTTAAGATGGCAGCAAAAACAAAGGGTTATATTGCAAGGCAAAAAACAGGCCAATGTGATTATTTTGTGACAATATTGTATAAAAAATAGATTAATATTAATCATTTAATAACCAGCATTAATAATTTCAAATAAATTTTATTGTTTTATTTTTATTATGTGATTCGCATCACATTTATGATGATTTGTTTCGGTATGAAACTACATAAAATGTGACGAATATCGTTAATTTGTGATGAGGAATTACCTTTTCTGACTTATATGAGGATTTATCCATGTCAATCTTGCTTTTTACCCGCCGTTCGATTTGCCAGAAAATCATTTAACCTAAATCCTTTATAATTATATGGGATAAATAGCATGATTTATTGGCGTCATTGCTCACCTTGGGAAAGGGGGAGCAATGAAAATATCAATGGGGTAATCAGGCAATGCTTTCTAAAGGGAACTAAATTTAATGAAGTCTCTGAATAGGAAATAAATTTTGTGGTAAACCGATTAAGTAATCTCCCGAAAAATTCGGTCTACCAATTATTTTTAAATATATTAATTCTATTTTTACATGAAAATAATATGTTTTTTATCGTATTATTAATAAAGGTGTTAATAATGGCTAGATATAAATAGATATATTATGTTTATAATGATAGGTTATTTTTCTATATAAAGACAATTATTTATTTCTATATTTAAATTTTTATATAATATAAATTCAAATTATATTTGATAAATATATTATAATGTGGATAAAATGAGAGTGGTAATGTAAGTCAATTTCTGGTCTTATAGTGATATTTCAAATTAATCATTGTCAATTACGTTAGGCATTAGTATTTACCCTATGGATTTCAAGATGCATCGCGACGGCAAGGGAACGAATCCCCGGGAGCATAGATAACTATGTGACCGGGGTGAGTGAGTGCAACCAACAAAGAGGCAACTTGAAAGATGACGGGTATAGTCTATTTGATTAAATTAGTTGAATAGCCTACCGTTGAGTTTTATTTATTAATAATGTATTCATCTCTGCTTTTAAAAATATGTTGTACAGCAAGGTATAATATTTGTGTGTTAATATTGCAAGACAATAAATATGATAGAGATATAATCATTTCATGTTGAAAAATTAACTGTCAGTAGAGGGGAGGGAATTTGTGATCTGCTTATAAAAATGTGACGATATAATGGCTTTTCATTATTTTATTGATGTACGTCAATGCTATTGTTACCTGTACCGTTTAATAGAAGCATGACTTCAACAAAATTAATGGATATGCTATGTCGTTAAAAATAACTGTACTACTGGAAAATAAAACATCTGATTCATATTTGATAGCTAAGCCTGGTTTGAGTCTTTTACTTGAAGATGGTGAAGAGAAGATAATTTTTGATACCGGCCCGGATGGTAGCTATATTGAGAATGCAAACAGGATGGGGATATCTATTGATGATATATCCAAAATTGTTATCTCTCATGGGCATTCTGACCATATAGGTGGTGTTAACTATTTTCCCCATAATGCTAAATTAATATGTCATCCTGATGCATTAAATGAGAAATATTATGGTGTCATGTTCAGGAAAATGGCGTTAAAATTTAAAAAAATGTCGGGTAAAATTAATAAACGAGTCAAGAAGAGAGTTTTCTTTCGTTTAACGAAATCGCATATGAAGATAAGTGAGCGATTTATTTTTTCAGGGGAAATAGCAAATGATCATCGAAAATCCTTTGGGTTAATTAGAAAGAGCTCTTGGGACAATGATTATATATTGGATGATAGTGCGTTAATTTGGAAAAGCGATAATGGATTGGTGATTATCGTTGGCTGTGGTCATTCTGGTATTTGTGAAATTATTAACCACGCTAAAAGGATTACCGGTGTGGACAAAGTATTCGCAGTAATAGGCGGATTGCATTTAAGGAGAGCGTTACCGACGGAGTTATTGAAGATCAGAGAATTTTTCATAAAAGAAAACATAAAAGAGGTTTATGGATGTCATTGTACTGGTAGCTGGGGAAGACTTTGGTTACCAAATGTCAAACAGCTAAAAACAGGACAGGTATTATTAGTCGAGTAACATAATGAAAGTCATTGAGAAAATGGATGTTCATCAGGTTATTACCCCATTTGCGGCAGCGTTGGGGTTGAGGATTTATTGTTATTTTATAAAAAACAATTTGTATATTCAGTATTTCACGCAAGTTATTATGGCCACTTTTGGTAAGAAAGTGGCACTCTATATCAATATATTATGATTTTCCTTAATCTCTATTTTGTTGGATTTTAATTTTGTAATTCTATTGAGTGGATTTTCTATATCTCTATATTTTGAGTGTTATGATATTTATATGTTCTTTATTGCTGGTTTTATTTTATAGTTAAATCTGAAAATAAAATTAGGTATGATGCTAATAATGGAGTTAATTGTTGTTAATTGTATCTATTCTCTCTGTTTTTGTTTTTGTTTTTGTTTTTGTTTTTGTTTTTGTTTTTGTTTTTGTTTTATTGCTTGTAAATTATCAAATAGATGGTGCAGTAAAGTTCTATCTTCGGCCACTGAGAGAAATGACGAAAATTCATTTTAAAAAATAATTCTACAAGATATATAGAGTTCTTAATGAAAAATTGAATCGATAAATTTAGGTTTATTTATCGTTTCTGTGATGTTTAATTCATTAAAATAACAGGCTATTATATGAACTTAATGTCTTTACGTTGCTTATATAAATAGGCGGTATATAGTTGATTCATCTGTTTAATTTAAATTTAATATATTGATTTATACCCAATGGATTTCAAGATGGATCGCGACGGCAAGGGAGCGAATCCCCGGGAGCATAGATAACGATGTGACCGGGGTGAGTGAGTGCCGCCAACAAAAAGGCAACTTGAAAGATACGGGTATATAAAGTTATTCATTAAATCCTGCCACCAGTTGGCCGGAGTTAAGACAGGGGTTATGGTTATGAATCAAGGTCAATTCTGGCAACGGCCAAGAAGAAACAAACGTTATTTGGCGGTGATTTTAGCGTCTTTGTTGATGCTTTCTGGTTGTGATCAATCTGATAGCACTGATAATAAGCAAGCTGCTCAACCGCAGTCCACGGAAATTCAAAGTGAAAAAGCACCTCAACAATCAAATACTCCCCCAAAATCAGTAAAACCGAAAGATGCAGCATCACTGGCTGAATTAGTAAAACGTTATGCCGGTAAACCAGTGAAGATTCTGGATGCCTCGGAAGTTCAGCTTGATGGCGCTAGTGCAATGGTGGTGACATTTTCTGTTCCTTTAGATCCGAATCAGGATTTTGCGCAGAATGTCCGTTTGGTGGATGTCAAAGAGGGCAAACTTGATGGGGCGTGGGAACTGTCAGATAACATGATGGAACTTCGCTTGCGCCATTTGCCGCCCTCCCGTAAGTTGCAATTGACCGTAGATAAAGATGTTAAAGGTATCAATGATCGTCAACTCGAAACGGCTTATGAGAAAACGCTGACCACCGCGACGATTTCTCCGTCTGTCGGTTTTGCCAGCAAAGGCTCTTTGTTACCCAGTAAAGTTGCTGAAGGTTTGCCGGTATTGGCTCTGAATGTTAATCGTGTTGATGTTAATTTTTTCAGGATAAAAGAGGTGGCATTACCGGTTTTTATTGCACAGTGGCAATATCGCAATAATATGAATTCTTGGGAATCTGAAGAGATGCTCAAAGATGCGGAACTGGTTTATACCGGCCGTTTCGATCTGAATCCAACACTGAATACCCGCGAAAAATTACTGTTGCCATTAAGTAATATCAAAGAGTTACAGCAAGATGGCGTTTATCTGGCGGTGATGCAACAAACGGGTAAATACGCTGATTCCAATCCAGCAACAATGTTTACCTTAAGTGATATTGGTGTTTCTATGCACAGCTATCTGGATAAGATGGATGTGTTTACCCAATCTTTGGCGCAAGGTAGCAGCCTGAAAGGGGTGGAAATACGGCTGTTGGATGAGAAAGGGCAATTATTGTCAAAGGCAACAACGGACGATGATGGGCACGTCAGCTTAGAAAAAAATGCGAAAGCGAAACTATTGCTCGCTACTCATGATCACCAAACCAGTATGATTGATTTGGTATCACCGGCGCTGGATCTGTCTGAATTTGATATCTCTGGTCTACAAGGGTACAGCAAACAGTTTTTTGTTTTTGGACCTCGTGATCTCTATCGTCCGGGTGAAACGTTGATTGTCAATGGCCTGTTGCGTGATGGTGATGGCCGTGCAATGAAAAGTCAGCCAGTTAAAGTGGATGTACTGAAAACCGATGGTCAGGTTGTTCGTAGTTTTGTCTGGCAACCCGAAAATGGGTTGTATCAGTATCGCTATGCGATCCCCCAGTCAGCGGCTACCGGGCTCTGGTCGCTACGTTTTGATTTGGGCGATAACAAACCCCGTTATTACAAGTTTAATGTCGAAGATTTTATGCCGGAGCGCATGGCTCTGGAAATTAGTAGTGAGTCGCAACCCGTGATGAAAGACCACGATGTGGATTTCGCGATTAAAGGCCGTTATCTATATGGAGCACCTGCCGCATATAATCGCTTGCAAGGGCAATTATTTCTGCGTCCAGCTCGGGATGCGATAGCAAAATTACCTGGCTATGAGTTTGGTGCGGTTACAGAAGACAATCTTAGTCGCACATTGGATGAGTTTGACTTGGTTTTAGGTAATGAGGGTAAAGCCGTAATTAATGTCAGTGCCGACAACTGGAGTTCGGTCTCTTCGCCGGTAAACGTCATTGTACAGGCAGGTTTGCTTGAATCTGGTGGCCGCCCGGTAACTCGTCGAGTTGAACAGGCCGTTTGGCCGGCAGAAAAGCTGGTTGGTATCCGTCCGTTGTTTAATCAGAAAGAGATTTATGACTATCGCGTAGGTCGTTACCAAAGTCGTTACAATGTGGATGAAAATTCACTGGCGCAATTTGCGGTGGTGTATGCCGATGCCAATGGAAAAAAATATGCTGCAAAAGATTTAACTGCCCGTCTGGTTTATGAACGCCGTGACTATTATTGGCGTTGGTCGGATGGTGAAGGTTGGCAATCAGGCTATGACCAGAAAGATTTGGTGATGGCGGATGAACATATCCAGATTGCTCAAGATGGTACGGCAAAGGTCAGTTTTCCGGTTGATTGGGGGTCGTACCGTATTGAAGTGGTTAATCCTGAAAATCAATTAGTGACCAGCGTTAATTTCTGGGCAGGTTACTCATGGCAGGACAATACCGGTGGTACAGGGGCTGTTCGTCCTGATCAGGTGAAGTTATCTCTGGATAAACCCGCTTATCAGGTAGGTGAGAAGATAAAACTGCATATGGTTGCACCACAGGCCGGTAAAGGTTATCTGTTGGTGGAATCCAGTGAAGGGCCACTTTGGTGGCAAAAAATTGATGTGCCAGAACAAGGTTTGGATGTGGAAGTGCCGGTAAATAAAGAGTGGCGTCGTCATGATCTTTATTTAACCGCTGTGGTGGTGCGTCCAGAGGATAAATCTCGTCAGGTGACACCGAAACGGGCCATTGGCGTGTTGCACCTGCCGTTGGCTGATGAAAATCGTAAGCTGGATTTGACGCTATCCGCACCGGAAAAAATGCGTCCGAATCAGAATCTTACTGTTAAAGTCAAGGCGACACCACAGCAAGGGCGGAAATTACCCAAGCAGGTTAATGTGCTGCTTTCTGCTGTCGATACGGGGGTGCTGAATGTCACGAATTTTAAAACGCCGGACCCCTATGAGGCTTTCTTTGGTCGTAAGCGTTACAGTGTCGATCAATATGATGTGTATGGTCAGTTGATTGAAGGTGAAGGCCGTCTGGCGAATCTGCGTTTTGGCGGTGATGGTGATGATAGCGCCCTTGATCGTGGAGGCAGAAAGCCATTAACTGAAGTTAAGATTATCGCTGAACAAGCACAGCCAGTGACGCTGGATGAAAATGGCGAAGGGCAGATTGTTTTGCCAATCCCTGATTTCAATGGTGAATTGAGGTTGATGGCTCAAGTGTGGAGTGAAGATGAGTTCGGCCACGGTGAAAATAAAGTTGTCATTGCTGCGCCGGTGATTACACAGATGGCACTACCTCGCTTTATGGCGAGTGGTGATCATGCATTGTTGTCGTTGGATTTGACTAACTTGACTGAACAGACGCAGAACTTGACCTTGAACTTTGCTGCTAATGACCTGATTAAGTTAGAGGGGGATATTAGCAAAGCGATAACATTGGAAAAAGGCAAACGCACCACAGTAGAGATTCCGGTCACAGCGGATTTGGGGGTTGGTCAAGGAGAGGTTTCCCTGACGATTGATGGTCTGAATTTACCCGGTGAAAATCTGAAACCGTATAAAAATAGTTGGAAGATTGGTGTGCGTCAGGCACAGCCAGCGGAAACTGTTCTGTTCGCTAATGTTATTCATCCGGGAGAAGAGTGGCAGTTGCCGTTAAATGCCTTATCGGGTTTATCACCAGAAGGCACCGAGGGGCAGTTGCTACTGAGCAGCCGTCCACCGTTACAGATTTCACGCTATATTCGTGAATTGTACGCCTACCCATATGGCTGTCTTGAACAGACAATCAGTGGGCTTTATCCGTCACTCTATTCGAACAAATCAGAGCTGAATAGTTTGGGTATCATGGCGGAAGATGATAATAAACGCCGGGCAAGTATTGATGAGGGAATTATTCATCTGTTGAGTATGCAGCGTCATGACGGTAGCTTTGCTTTATGGGATAAAACCGGTGATGAAGAATATTGGTTAACGGCTTATGCCACCGATTTTCTATTCCGTGCAAGTCAACGAGGTTTCAGCATCCCTAAAGAGGTGTTGACTTCTGCCAATAACCGTCTGTTACGTTATTTACAGGATAAGAGTGTTATTAACTATCCCTACAGCCAGAATCAGGAAGCAATGCGATTCTCGGTTCAGTCTTATGCTGGTCTGGTGCTTGCCAGTCAACAGAAAGCACCATTGGGCGCTCTGAGACAAGTTTATGAACGCCGTCAGCAAGCAGGCAATGGCTTGTCACTGGTACAACTGGGAGTCGCATTGAAATTGATGGGGGATAACACCCGAGCAGATGAAGCGGTTCGTTTGGGGATCAGTAAAAACCGGAATGATGATTTAGATTTAGGTGATTACGGCAGTGACATCCGTGACAACGCAATGATTGTTGCTCTGTTGACTGAAAATAACATGTTAATAAAGGAACGTGATGAGAAATTGCTGGCTCTGTCTGATGAATTGACATCCCGCAATTATTTCTCAACTCAGGAGAGTCATTCACTCTACTTGGCGGGACGTTTCTTTATTGATACATCAGTGCAGCCGTGGAAAGCGGTGATTAATCAGCGGACTTCACCAATAAGTAGAGATAAGCCCTATAGTGAGATGCTGTATCCACAGGATATTCAGCAAGGTGTGAGTATCAGTAACCTTGGTGACAGCACGCTCTATTCACGAGTGAATGTGGTGGCCTACCCACTGCGCTCTCCGAAACCTTACGCTAATGTGCTGAAAATTCAGCGTAGCTATCTGGATATGAAAGGTAATCCGGTTTCCATTGACCATCTGAAAAGCGGTGAAATGGTGGTTGTGAAGCTGATGGTGAGCTCAGATAAACCCGTACAGGATGCTTTGGTTGTTGATTTATTGCCCGCCGGCTTGGAGCTGGAAAACCAGAATTTGGCTAACAGCAGTGCCAAGTTGAGTGAGAGTGCCGCTAATCTTCAGGAGTTGATTGGCGATATGCAACAGGCGACGATTCATCATATTGAATATCGTGATGATCGATATGTGGCGGCAGTAGCGGTTGATCCGTCTCAGCCAGTGACGTTGCTCTATCTGGCACGTGCTGTAACTCCGGGTGTTTACACCATTCCTGCACCACAGGTGGAATCTATGTATGTGCCTTACTGGCGTGCAGTGGGTTCTACACCTGAAAAACTGGAAGTTGTCCGCTAAATTTGTCAGCCCTTATGCTCTGGTGTAAGGGCTGGTTTCTCTCTTGGTGTTCATAGATGAAGAAAACGCATCGCCTTATGTGGCTGATTGTACTGTTGTTGTTTTTGCTCCCGGCGGGTTTATGGCTGGCAGATAAAATCTGGCCTCTGCCACTGCGTGAAGTCAAAATGGCGCGCATTGTCGTGAGTGAGGATGGTACGCCACTTTGGCGTTTTGCCGATGATGAAGGTGTTTGGCGTTATCCGGTGACGTTGGGTCAAGTGTCGCCGGAATATATTCAAGCTTTGCTGACTTATGAAGATCGTTGGTTCTACCAGCATCCAGGGATTAACCCGATTTCTCTGGTCAGGGCTGCCTGGCAGGATATTCTGGCAGGTAAAATTTTGTCCGGCGGCAGTACGCTGTCAATGCAGGTTGCCCGGTTGATTGACCCCCATTCACGCACTTTCGGCGGGAAGCTGAAACAGATCTGGCGTACTTTGCAGCTTGAATGGCACTATTCTAAAGATGAAATTCTGGAGATGTATCTGAACCGTGCGCCGTTTGGTGGCACATTACAAGGTGTCGGTGCGGCGAGTTGGGCATATTTGGCTAAACCGCCCTCTGAACTTTCAGCGGGAGAAGCGGCTTTACTGGCTGTTCTGCCACAGGCTCCTAGCCGTTTAAGGCCAGATCGCTATCCTGAACGGGCACAGGCTGCTCGTGATAAGGTGTTGCAACGGTTGGAGCACTATAAAATCTGGCCGGAACAGACGATTGCTGATATTCGGCAAGAAACGTTGTGGTTGGCTCCTCGGCAGGTGCCACAGCTTGCCCCTTTACTTGCCAGACGAATGGCGAAAGGTACTCGTCAGGAGATCATCAAAACAACCCTTGATGTGGGATTACAGCGTCAGCTTGAAGATATGGCGGTGAATTGGAAGTATCAGTTACCAGAAAAAACGTCGATTGGCGTGTTAGTGGTTGATCATACAGACATGGCGGTAAAAGCCTATATCGGCTCGCTGGATCTACGGGATGATAGCCGTTTTGGTCATGTCGATATGATAAGTTCATGGCGTTCGCCGGGATCAACCTTGAAGCCATTTTTGTATGCCATGGCGCTGGATGATGGGTTAATTCATGGGGAATCATTGTTACAGGATGTGCCTCGCCGTTTTGATTATTATCGTCCCGGAAATTTTGACAGTGGCTTTCATGGGCTGGTCAGCGCCAGTGAGGCGTTGGTTCGTTCACTGAATTTACCCGCCGTGCAACTGCTTGAAGCCTATGGCGCCAAGCGGTTTACCGCCAATATGCGTAATGTGGGAACCGTATTGCGTTTTCCTCCCGGCAGTGAACCCAATTTATCATTGATTCTTGGTGGTACGGCAACCCGGATGGATCAACTGGTGGCGGCTTACTCGGCGTTTGCCCGTCAGGGGAAAGTTTCCCCCTTGAGATTCACTCCGCAGCAGACATTGCGTGATCGGCAACTTTTTTCCCCCGGCGCGGCATGGATAGTGAGGCGAATTATGGCTGGAGAAGCTCTGCCGCAACCTGATGATGTTTTGCCGGCACAAGTGCCGCTGGCTTGGAAAACCGGTACCAGCTATGGCTATCGTGATGCTTGGGCCATTGGCTTAAATGCGCGTTATACCATTGGTGTTTGGGTTGGTCGGCCGGATGGCACGCCAGTTGTCGGGCAGTTCGGCTATGCTACGGCGGTTCCCATCATGAATCAGGTCAATAATCTGTTATTCGCCAATATGCGAAATGGGGCTAAACGGATTCCGGTTGATCCGCGTCCAGCAAGTGTGAGTCGGGCAATCATCTGTTGGCCGGGAGGGCAGAGTTTGCCGAAGGGAGAGAAGAATTGCCGTCAGCGGCGTCTGAGTTGGATACTGAGTAACACTATTCCGCCTACGCTGCCTGCGGTGGGGCAAGAGGCTATTTCAGGCATCAATGAACAGGTGTGGTTGGATAAAAACGGTTTGCGCGTGGCTCCTGATTGTCCCGGCGCTCAGGCTAAAAATATCGCTCTATGGCCGATTACCCTCGAATCATGGTTACCAGCACAAGAGCGGCGGGCACAGCGTCTGCCACCGGTTAATTCTGAGTGTCCACCGTTGAAATCAGATGAAGCACCTTTGTTGATCGCGGGTATTCATAATGGAGATGTATTGAAACGGCTTCCTGGTTTTGGCAGCCTTGATTTACCTGTCACCACTCAGGGCGGTAGTGGTGGGCAACAATGGTGGTTTCTGAATGGAGAACAGGTAATGACCACAGAAAATAATCGGGGATTTGTTCAGACATTGACTCAGCCGGGTAAATATCAGCTTAGTGTTTTAGATTTTGGCGGACAAGTTGATTCTGTCAATTTTACCTTGAAGTAAACGATTCAGGTAAAAGTGTGATTTGTACGAAAAAATGGTAATTTTCGCTAAGGAAAATTTAATGGAATGTTATGTTTTCTGTAGGCAACTGCTATTCGTACCCCTATAATCAACGCCGTTTTTATCTCCGCTAAGGTTGCGGAATGAGTATTAACCGATTAACTTATCGGGAAAAATTAAAATTATCAGTTGCTGCAAGAAGAACCAAGAGGTTATCTATGACGGTTGAACGTACTTTTTCTATTGTTAAGCCTAACGCTGTGAAGAAAAATGCCATCGGGGCTATTTATGCTCGTTTTGAAAGTGCTGGGTTTAGAATTATTGCCGCCAAAATGCTTCACCTGACCCGTGAACAGGCTGAGGGCTTCTATGCGGAGCACAAAGGCCGCCCTTTCTTTGATGGTTTGGTGGAATTTATGACTTCTGGGCCGATTATGGTTCAGGTGTTGGAAGGCGAGAATGCAGTACAGCGTCACCGTGATCTGATGGGGGCAACTAATCCTGATAATGCATTGGCAGGTACTCTGCGCGCTGATTATGCAGATAGCTTCACTGAAAACGCGGTTCACGGCTCTGATGCGGTTGAATCTGCAAACCGTGAAATTGCGTATTTCTTCACAGAAGATGAAATTTGCCCACGTTAATTGATTTGCCGTTACCCGTAGCATCATGGCATTAAAGTTTGTACAATGCGGCGCCCCGTTGTTAATTCAACGGGGCGCTTATTATTTGCTATTATACTAAACTGATAGTGACCTGAATTGAAACTTCGCGTTGAGTTCATTAACGCAGAGCCGAAAGTGTTACAACGAGGCGATATAAAAAGATGTCCCAACCAAATACTGCGGCACAATTTGCTGCTTCTGTCGTGTCTGAAACTCCAGAAAAGAAAGGCGGTAAAATTAACCTGCTTGATCTGAATCGCAAGCAAATGCGCCAGTTTTTCATTGAGATGGGAGAAAAACCCTTCCGTGCTGATCAAGTGATGAAATGGATATATCACTACTGTTATGACGATTTTGAGCAGATGACAGATATTAACAAAATTCTGCGAGCAAAATTGCAACAAGTTGCAGAGATCCGTGCACCTGAAGTCGCAGAAGAGCAACGTTCGGCCGATGGTACGATTAAATGGGCGATCACTGTTGGCGATCAGCAGGTTGAAACGGTTTATATCCCGGAAGATGATCGCGCAACTTTGTGTGTCTCTTCTCAGGTAGGCTGTGCACTGGAGTGTAAATTCTGTTCCACTGCTCAGCAAGGGTTTAACCGTAATTTGCGGGTTTCTGAAATTATTGGTCAAGTTTGGCGTGCCGCAAAAATTATTGGTTCACTGAAATCCAGTGGTCGTCGCCCGATTACCAATGTGGTGATGATGGGGATGGGAGAACCGCTGCTTAACCTAAATAACGTGGTGCCTGCCATGGAAATCATGATGGATGATTTTGGTTTCGGTTTGTCAAAGCGCCGTGTGACGTTATCCACATCCGGTGTAGTGCCGGCACTGGATAAACTTGGCGATATGATTGATGTTGCTTTGGCAATTTCCCTGCATGCACCGACAGATGATGTACGGGATGACATTGTTCCTATCAACCGTAAATATAATATCGAGCAGTTCCTTGCTGGTGTGCGCCGCTATTTGACTAAATCTAATGCTAATCAGGGCCGTGTAACCGTGGAATATGTCATGCTGGATCATATTAATGACAGCGTGGAACAGGCACATCAATTAGCTGAATGCTTGAAAGACACACCGAGTAAGATCAATCTGATCCCATGGAACCCGTTTCCGGGGGCGCCATATGGCCGTAGTTCCAACAGCCGGATTGATCGCTTTGCTAAGGTGTTGATGGGATATGGTTTCACTACTATTGTCCGCAAGACTCGCGGTGATGATATCGATGCCGCATGTGGTCAACTTGCCGGTGATGTAATTGATCGTACCAAACGTACATTGAAAAAACGTCAGGCCGGTGAACCTATTCAGATAAGAACAGTCTGAATGGGAATGTTGGTATGTCCTGTCATGCAGTAACGGAAATGCATAAGTGAAATGATCGTTACAATGACATATCTTTGGTCGGTGGGGATGGAAATGATAAGGAAATCGTTATCGGGAATGATGGTTGTTGCCGTGGTGGTTGCTATGTTGTTGGCAGGATGTTCCAATCAACCAACAAACGGCAATCAACAGCGAAAAGTCGCAGCAGAAACCCGGATTCAATTGGGAATGGCCTATTTGGCTAAAGGTAATTTACCTGCCGCCAGATATCACTTTGATAAGGTTTTACTGGTAAAGCCAGACCATTATCAGGCTCAATTAGGTATGGCGTTGTATGAGCAATATTCTGGTCAGCCGGAAGCCGCTCGTCAACGTTACAAAATGGCGATGCAGTACGCGCCAGGAAATGATACGGTATTGTATCATTACAGCGTTTTTCTCTGTGAGCAGGAGCAGTATGAAGAAGTCAAGACTCTGTTTACTGGGAGCCATGCTGACAGGCGTGTTTGTTATCAGTGATTTGCCGCTAGTAAAATAGCAAATCTATTTCGCCGCGCAGGCCATTGTGTAATTTAAAGATTATAGCAAGGCGCCGGCGCGAAGTTTTTCACAACCTGAACAAGTACCGCGTCTTCTTGCTAATGAATACTGAAACGACTCCAGAACAAGCTTATTTAACCGCAGGTCAGCTCCTGCGTCAGGCTCGTGAACAACACGGGCTAACCCAGCAGACTGTAGCTGATCGCTTGTGTTTAAAACTTTCTACTATCCGTGATATTGAAGAGGACAATATTCCAGCCACTATGGTACCGACTTTCCTGCGTGGTTATGTTCGCTCTTATGCTAAGTTGGTACAAATTCCAGAAGCAGAAATTCTGGCAATTCTGGATAAGCATACCCCGGCAAAAACCGCGAAAGTTTCACCGATGCAGAGTTTTTCGTTGGGTAAAAAACGTAAAAAACGCGAAAGTTGGTTGATGTGGATTACGTGGTTGATTATTTTAGTCGTAATTAGTTTGACGGGAGCATGGTGGTGGCAAAACCACATAGCTCAACAGAAGGAATTGATTTCGATGGCTGATCATTCTGCGGCTAAGGTTGCTCAGAAAAAAGCCAGTTCAGAGGATTTACCCACTGAAAATCACGATCAGGTGACACAGTTACCAACCCGCGAACAGGCAACAAGTGAGCCATCATCATCTGCCGCTGTAACCGAAAATGCAGTGGCAGCGAATAATACTGGTGGTCCTAGTGGGCATAGTGAGGAAGTGGCCCAATCTGCGCCATCAACGCAAAATCAAGTGGTGAAAACACCTGAAACTCAATTAGCAGGTAACGGGCCACAAACTCAGACTGCTCCGTTGTCAGCCAATCAAGGGACAGCTCAAGTACCGAGTGTGTCTGAAAATAATTCAACGGCAGTCGCTGACAGTAATAATCTGATGATGAATTTTAAAGCATCCTGTTGGTTGCAAGTTATTGATGCAAAAGGAAAGAAATTATTTAGTGGAACTAAACATAAGGGTGACCATCTGAGTCTCTCTGGCTCATTACCTTATGAGTTAACTATCGGTGTTCCGGCTGTTGTGGATGTACGGTTCCGGGGGCAATCTGTTGATTTAAGCCGCTTTATTAAAGAGGGTCGTATCGCACGTCTTAAAGTACCGGCAGCATAATGAAAGGCCTGTTACAGTAGGGCATAGTTGTAATTTTATCAGTAAGCACATGGAAGTCTGGGAGAAACACCAGTATGCATAATGAATCGCCGATAAAAAGACGCAAATCTACGCGTATTTATGTAGGCAATGTGCCTGTCGGGGATAGTGCACCCATTTCGGTGCAGTCAATGACAAACACACGTACTACAGATGTGGAAGCGACTGTTAAACAGATTAAATCGCTTGAGCGTGTTGGCGTTGATATTGTTCGCGTATCAATACCAACGATGGACGCCGCGGAAGCATTTAAGTTGATTAAGCAGCAAGCGAGTGTTCCTTTGGTTGCAGATATCCATTTTGATTACCGTATAGCGCTTAAAGTTGCAGAGTATGGTGTCGATTGCCTGCGGATTAACCCTGGAAATATCGGTAATGAAGCACGTATCCGTGAGGTTGTGGCTTCTGCCCGTGATAAAAATATCCCAATCCGCATTGGTGTAAATGGCGGATCATTGGAAAAGGATCTTCAGGAAAAATATGGTGAGCCCACCCCAGAAGCGTTGGTGGAATCGGCTATGCGCCATGTGGATATTCTTGACAGACTTAATTTTGATCAGTTTAAAATCAGTGTAAAAGCGTCAGATGTCTTTCTGGCGGTTGGTGCCTATCGCCTGTTAGCTCAGAAGATTGATCAGCCATTGCATCTTGGTATTACCGAGGCGGGTGGTGCGCGTGCAGGCTCTGTAAAATCTGCCATTGGCTTGGGTATCCTCCTGTCAGAAGGTATCGGTGATACCCTGCGTATTTCTTTGGCTGCCGATCCTGTCGAAGAAGTTAAAGTGGGTTTTGACATTCTGAAAGCATTACGTATTCGTTCCCGTGGTATAAATTTTATCGCTTGTCCAACCTGTTCCCGTCAGGAGTTTGATGTTATTGGCACAGTTAATGCTTTGGAACAGCGTTTGGAAGATTTACTCACACCGATGGATGTTTCTATTATTGGTTGTGTGGTTAACGGACCCGGAGAGGCGGAGGTTTCTACTTTGGGTGTCACCGGCGCCAGAACGAAAAGTGGTTTTTATGAAGATGGGATACGGCAGAAAGTGCGTCTCGATAATGCTGATATGATCGATCAGCTTGAGGCTAAGATCCGTGCTAAAGCATCAATGCTCGATGAAAATATGCGCATTGGCATAAGTCAACTGGACAAATAATGTATCTGATACTGGCTCATCGTGATGATGAGCCAGCGTTGTTTTGTTTGTTAATTGAAGCTCGTCGGTATTCGCTTCAATCAATATCATTTTTGAATCATTAACTAGAGATAAGACGTGGCAAAAAATATCCAAGCTATTCGAGGCATGAATGACTACTTGCCGGCAGATACGGTTATCTGGCAGCGTATCGAAACTATTTTGAAACGAGTACTGGCGGGTTATGGTTATAGCGAGATCCGCACACCGATTGTAGAGCAGACCCCGTTATTTAGACGGGCTATTGGGGAAGTCACTGATGTGGTTGAAAAGGAGATGTATACCTTTGATGATCGCAATGGTGAAAGTGTGACCCTACGCCCTGAAAATACCGCAGGTTGTGTGCGTGCCGGTATTGAACATGGTCTGCTGTACAATCAGGAACAGCGCGTATGGTATTTAGGGCCAATGTTCCGTTATGAGCGTCCACAAAAAGGCCGTTACCGCCAATTTTATCAATTAGGTGCTGAAGTTTTTGGTCTTCAAGGGCCTGATATTGATGCCGAACTTATTTTATTGACTGCTCGCTGGTGGCGTGAGCTCGGTATTTTTGAGCATGTGACGCTTGAACTGAATTCCATTGGTTCGTTGGCGGCACGTGCCAATTACCGCGAAGCGTTGGTGGCTTTTCTTGAGCAGCACAAAGATAAGCTGGATGAAGATTGCAAACGCCGTATGTACAGTAATCCATTACGTGTTCTGGATTCAAAAAATCCAGAGGTTCAGCAACTGCTTAATGATGCGCCGGAACTGTTTGATTATCTTGATGCCGAATCAAAGGAACATTTTGACAGCCTGTGTGCACTTCTTGATGGGGCGGGTATCAAGTATCGGATTAATCAGCGTTTGGTTCGTGGCTTGGATTATTATAACCGCACAGTATTTGAATGGGTGACAACGGCACTCGGGGCTCAAGGGACGGTCTGTGCCGGTGGTCGGTACGATGGGCTGGTTGAGCAACTGGGGGGCCGACCAACGCCTGCTGTGGGTTTTGCCATGGGGATGGAGCGTTTGATTTTGCTGGTGCAAGAAATTAATCCAGCATTTGTCGCGGAGCGGACAGTTGCAGATGTTTATCTCGCTTCTTTTGGTGAAGGTAGTCAGCAAGCGGCATTAATTTTGGCTGAACAGGTACGTGATACGTTGCCCCAATTGCGTTTAATGATGAACCACGGGGGAGGGAACTTTAAGAAGCAACTGGGGCGTGCGGATAAACAAGGCGCCAAAATTGCACTGATTCTCGGTGAGGATGAAGTTCGTTCTGGTCAAGTAGCCATTAAAGATTTACGTACAGGTGAACAACAAACGTTGCCGCAAAGCGAAATTGCGGTTCGCTTGGTTGAACTGTTAGGTTAAGGAGAGACTCTGTGGAAGTCTATACCAATGAAAACGAACAAGTAGACGTAATTCGTCGCTTTTTTGCCAATAATGGTAAAGCCTTGGTTTTTGGGCTGGTGTTGGGTGCCGGGGTGCTGATTGGCTGGCGTTACTGGCAATCTCATCAGACAAATCAGTTGCAGGAAAGTGCAGAAGCTTTTGAACGAGTAGATCAAGGATTAATTACCAGTACAAAAGAGAGTCATGTTGCTGCCGAAAAATTTGCCAGTGAAACTAATAATAGTTATGGCGTGATGACGCATATGCATTTGGCTCAACTTGCTGTTGAAAAGAATGAATTAACTAAAGCAGATAAGTTTTTATCTGCGGCGGCCGGTCAGGTAAAAAGTGAAGATTTGCTGTCTCTGGTGAATATTCGCCTAGCCAGGGTTCAATTGGCGGAAGATAAAGCGGATGCCGCGCTGAAAACATTGGAACAGGTTAAAGGTTCCGGTTGGGTTGCCGTTGCAGAGGATATCCGCGGTGATGCCCTGTTGAAAAAAGGTGATATTGCCGGCGCCCGCGCAGCGTATACCAAAGGTTTGAGCTCAAATTCACCACAGGCGATCAAATCGATGTTAAATCTTAAATTGAATAACTTATCCAGCTAAGGGGAATTCTTTCAATGCAACTGCGTAAAACACTCTTGGTTGGTTTGGTGGCTTCCGTTCTGCTAGCCGGTTGTTCAAGTGAGCAAGACACAGTAACGATGTCACCATTGCCACAGGTCGAAAATCAATTTAATCCAAGCGAAGTTTGGGATAAATCTGTAGGTGATGGTGTAGGTCGTTATTATTCTCACTTGACGCCAACTTGGCAGGGCTCCGCTGTTTATGTTGCTGATCGTCATGGCATCGTTAAGGCGTTGGGCATTGATAGTGGTAAAGAGATATGGTCGGTGAATCTGGCGGAAAAAGCGGGTTTCCTCTCTTCTCGTATACCTGCATTGCTCTCTGGTGGTCTGACCGTTGCTGGGGATCATCTATATGTAGGTACTGAACGTGCCAAAGTTATTGCATTGAATACCAAAGACGGCCAAGTTGCCTGGCAATCCGACGTTGCCGGTGAAGCGTTGTCGCGTCCTGTGGTGAGTGATGGTCTGGTGCTGATTCATACCAGTAATGGGATGTTGCAGGCATTAAGTGAGTCAGATGGTAAAGTGCAATGGTCCGTTAATTTGGATTCACCGTCATTATCATTGCGTGGTGAATCGGCGCCTGCCGTGGCTTACGGTGCTGCCGTCGTAGGTGGGGATAATGGCCGTGTCAACGCCGTCTTGATTTCTCAGGGGCAGTTGATTTGGCAACAACGTATTTCTCAGGTAACCAGTTCTACAGAAATCGGTCGTCTTAATGATGTTGATACGACACCGGTTATTTCTGAGGGCGTGATATATGCAATAGCTTATAACGGTAATCTGGTGGCGCTTGATATGCGTTCAGGTCAGATCCTCTGGAAGCGTGATTTGGGTTCAGTGAACGAGATGGTTGTTTATGGTGATAATATCTATATTGTTGACCAAAATGATCGTGTTATGGGTCTGCGTCAAAGTGATGGTGTCACTTTGTGGACTCAGACAAAATTGCAACACCGTAATTTAACCGCGCCTGAAATGTATAATGGCTATCTGGTTGTCGGTGACAGTGAAGGTTATCTGCACTGGCTGAATATGGATGACGGTAAGTTTGTTGCTCAACATAAAGTTGATAGTTCCGGTTTAATGAGTCGTCCGGTTGTTGCCAGTGATAAATTGATGGTACAGGCGAAAAACGGTACGGTTTATCTGTTTACCCGTTGAGTATTGCTTACTGCCTGTTTACCGGAAATAAAGTAAAGCGTTAGTTATCCTACGGCTCCTGGATAGAAAAAGAACAGGAGCCGTTTCGTCTTTTTAGTGTTCTGTTGTGGTGAACAGCGGAGTACTAATTTCAAATTAAGTCATGAGGCATCAACAAATGATACCTGTCGTCGCCCTGGTAGGGCGCCCAAATGTGGGTAAGTCCACATTATTTAACCGTTTAACCCGTACAAGAGATGCGCTGGTAGCGGATTTTCCAGGTCTGACTCGCGACCGTAAATATGGTCGAGCTGAGGTTGAAGGGCAGGAGTTTATCATCATTGATACCGGTGGTATCGATGGCACCGAAGAGGGTGTGGAAACCCATATGGCAGCTCAATCTTTGATGGCGATTGAAGAGGCCGATATAGTTCTGTTTATGGTAGATGCTCGTGCCGGACTTATGCCAGCAGACCACGCGATAGCAAAACATCTACGTGGCCGAGAAAAAGCTACTTTTTTGGTCGCGAATAAAACCGACGGTGTTGATATTGATACCGCTACTGCTGAATTTTATTCCCTCGGATTGGGGGATATCTATTCTATCGCGGCTTCTCATGGTCGTGGTGTCACCCAACTTATCGAACGAGTACTGTTACCTTTCTCCGGTAAAGGTGAAGAAGATGTGGTTGAGTTGACTGAGGAAGAGGCCAACGCCGCTTATTGGGCAGAGCAGGAACAGAATGAAATTGAGTTGGTAGAAGAGGAGGAGGATTTTGATCCATCAACTCTGCCATTGAAATTAGCCATTGTCGGTAAGCCAAATGTGGGCAAGTCTACATTGACTAACCGTATCTTGGGTGAAGAAAGGGTTGTGGTTTACGATATGCCAGGAACTACCCGTGACAGCATTTATATTCCAATGGAGCGCGATGGCCGTGAATATATCCTTATTGATACCGCGGGGGTACGTAAGCGGGGTAGGATCACTGAAACGGTTGAAAAATTTTCAGTCATAAAAACCCTTCAAGCGATTGAAGATGCTAACGTTGTATTACTGGTGATCGATGCGCGAGAAGGTATTTCCGATCAAGATTTGTCATTATTGGGTTTTATTCTCAATAGCGGGCGCTCATTGGTCATTGCGGTCAATAAATGGGATGGCATGTCACAGGAAGATAAAGAGCGTGTGAAAGAGATGCTGGATTATCGTCTTGGTTTTGTTGACTTTGCCAGAGTACATTTTATCTCTGCTTTGCACGGTAGTGGGGTGGGGAATCTGTTTGACTCGATCCTTGAGGCTTATGATTGCGCCACTCGTCGTGTCAATACTTCACTGCTAACCCGTATCATGCATATGGCCGAAGAAGATCATCAACCGCCGATGATCCGTGGTCGCAGGGTGAAAATGAAATATGCTCATGCTGGTGGTTATAATCCACCAATTGTTGTGATCCACGGTAATCAGGTAACAGATTTGCCTGATTCTTATAAGCGTTATCTGATGAACTATTTCCGCCGATCCCTAAAGGTGATGGGAACGCCCATTCGGATTCAGTTTAAAGAAGGGGCGAATCCCTATGCTGACAAACGTAATACGTTGACACCAAATCAAATGCGTAAACGTAAACGTCTAATGGCGCATCTGAAAAAGCGTTAATGCTAATAGGAAAAGGGGTGGTGATTAACCACCCTTTTTGTCGGTGTTCCAGATCTGGGTAATGATTTCCGGTGCATCTGACTCAGGAAGGGTGAAGTGGTGTTCTTCATTTCCATTGACGATACTGAGCAGATAATAATCTTGATCAGGATATGCTGCTGATGGCATAGAATCGGAAAAGTCTTGTTTTATGGCTTGAAGAAATAACTGTTGTTGGTGTGAAGACAATGATTCTAAATCCACTGTTTTATCTTGGTTGAGGCCAGGTGTAGCGGCAAATCCTCCTTGTAGGGAAATTGTGATTTTACTATCAGTTGTGAGTTTGAGCGTTTTATTATTCATGATATACCAATTTTTTACGGTTATTTTTCAGGTCTCTTTAGTATAGCGTGAAATTCGTCGTTAACAATTTTAGCATCTTTTATTAGATATATTTTTTACTAGTCAGGTATTACAAATAATAAAATATCGCTGGCGTTAAACCAGCGATATGTTTATAGATTACTCTTCAGTTTTATCTTCAGTTTTATCTTTAGTTTTGTCCTTATCGCCGCCCTTATCGTCTTTATCTTCCTTCACTTTAACGCCCACTTCTGTCCAGCTATCAATAGTTGCTTTTTCAACATCCTCATCAAATAGCTCACGAGCATGTTTAATTGTTAATTTAGCGAAGGATAAGAAGTTAGTATCACGTGCAAGATCTTTATCCAACAATGTGTTGTACCATATTTTTCCTGCTCTTTCCCAGGCATATCCACCTAATTTTATCGCCAGATTATAGAAGGCTTTATTAGGAATACCTGAATTTATATGAACACCACCATTGTCTCTATAAATCGGCAAGTCTTTATAATCATCCATATGACCCGGCTGTGGATCTTTACCGAGATCCTTATCATCATATGCACTGCCAGGGTTTTTCATTGAACGAATCCCTACACCTTTAACGTCTTTGCCCAGTAACTCACTACCTATAATCCAATCAGCGTCTTCAGCTTTTTGTTTCAGATAATGTTGTTTTACTAATGTGCCAAAAACATCTGCTATTGATTCATTCAATGCTCCAGACTGGAAGAAATAGACCAAATCTGCTGTTTTTTCGATAACACCATGAGATAATTCATGGCCGATAACATCAATAGATGTTGTGAAATCATTGAAAAGTTTGCCATCTCCGTCGCCAAATACCATTTGCCCGTCGCCCCAGAATGCATTCATATATTCTTCGCCATAATGCACAGTGGCAATCAATTTCATTCCTTTATCATCTAATGAATTGCGACTAAAAACTTCTTTATAGAAATTATAAGTTGCTTCTAAATATTTATATGCGTTATCAACTGATTTATCTCCGTTATCTGGTTCTCCTTCATCTCGTACTAATTTGCCTGGCAACTTGCGTTTATTTTCTGCATCGTGAATAGAACGATGTATAGTTGTCTTAGTAACTTTATCATCATCGGAATCATCAGAAGATTCTTTAATAACATTGTCCAACATTAAACTCTTAGTATGATTTAATGTCATTAATACTTTCTTCTTTTCGTTATCATTATTATAAATATTTTGAAGAATGTACGGTGGTATTAAGCCTCTGTAGTTATTGTTTTGTATTTGCATAAAATATCTCCTGGAATAAATTTTTAGTTTTAATTAGAGGTACTCTTTAAGTACGGATTCATATTAAACACGTTTCCAACAGATAGTCATCAGGGCTAACCTGCTTCTTTTATGTTAAGGGGTTGTTAACAAAATGTTAAGTTTTTTTATGTGAGGGATTTTTGCATTGGCTGTAATAAAAATATAAATAGTTAGGAATAGTTTTTTATAATATTCCTAACATGATGGAAAATCATATCCAGTTTTTTGCTGGTAGAAAGTCGGTATATAAAGCGGCTTCTGTAGATTCTGGTTCAGGGTGATAATCATGTTCCCAGCGAGCTAATGGTGGCATGGACATTAAGATAGATTCTGTTCGTCCCCCACTTTGTAATCCAAATAAGGTTCCTCTGTCCCAAACGAGGTTAAATTCTACATAGCGACCACGGCGATATAATTGAAATTGTCGTTCACGTTCACCCCATAATATCTCCTTCCTTTTTTCTACAATAGGTAGATAGGCAGAAAGGAAACCTTTACCTATATCTTGAGTAAAATTAAAACAATGTTCAAAGTCAGGTGTATTCAAGTCGTCATAGAATAAGCCACCAATTCCACGGGCTTCGTTACGATGTTTAATATAGAAATAATTATCACACCATTCTTTATATTTTGGGTAAACATCTTCTCCATAGGGGCGACATATATTTCTGGCAGTGGTGTGCCAATGAATAGCATCTTCCTTAAAACCATAATAAGGTGTTAAATCAAAACCCCCACCGAACCACCACACTGGCGCTTCACCTTCTTTTTCTGCAATAAAGAACCGAACATTCGTATGGCTGGTTGGTATATAGGGATTCAAAGGATGAATAACTAGAGAGACGCCCATGGCCTGATAATGACGTCCGACCAGTTCAGGACGGTGAGCTGTTGCTGATAAAGGAAGCATATCTCCTGATACATGAGAAAAATTAGCGCCTGCTTGTTCGAATATCGTGCCTTCTTTCATAATTCGACTACGGCCTCCGCCACCTTCTTCTCGTTGCCAGCACTGCTCAGTAAATTTCTCTTTGCCATCTATTTGTTCCAATTGTTGGCAAATTTCATCCTGTAATGAAAGGAAAAAAGATTTAATCTGATTAATGTTTGGTGTATTCATGGTTCTTTTCCCATTATGGTGTGGTGAGCGCTATATTATAGCTATTAGTGGAAGAGAACGCATTTTCGTATTGATTCCGGTGTTAAAGCGGAGATAATGAGAAAATAGTTATTTCAATAAAAACAGGTTGGTTAGGGATGGAAATTCGGGTATTTCGACAAGATGATTTTGAAGAAGTGATCACCTTATGGGAACGCTGCGATTTACTTAATCCTGGTGTTGATCCTGAAGTGGATATCGAGCGTAAATTGACGCATGATCCTGACCTGTTTTTAGTTGCGGAAGTGGTTGGTGAAGTGGTTGGGACGATTATGGGTGGTTATGATGGTCATCGTGGTTCAGCTTATTATTTGGGAGTTCATCCTGAATTTCGCGGTAGGGGAATTGCGAATGCATTAATTGCCCGGTTGGAGAAGAAATTGATTGCCCGTGGTTGCCCAAAAATAGTTCTTATTGTTCCTGAAGATAACGATGCTACTATCTATATGTGTGAAAAACTGGAATATGAAGATCGTCATCAAGAGAGTGTTATTTTCAGTAAGCGTTTGATTGTTGATCAGGAATATTGAGTTCAGATATGGCTGAGTGAAAGAATCCCACTCAGCCACAAGCCATTAGTTCAATTTGGTGACTTTTTTCACATCAACAGTCATACCATTCCACTCTTTATCGACTTCACCTTCAAGACGGACTCTATCTTGAGGTGTTATCGTTTGACCATTCCAGTATTTATGATCAACTTCGACTTCAACAATTCCTGCATTATCGCGGAATATGAAGTGATCACTGTGGATACGGGATTCAATATGCCCTTCCAGCACGACCCAACTGTCATCTCTCATATTTTTAACTTGTTGGGTGGTGGAAACTCTTGCATTTTGATCGACAAAACCACCTTGTGGTGCTGCTTGGACCGGAGGCTGTGTTGAATCAGGACCAGAAAAACCACCAAATTGCGTCTGTGAGGTTTGAGCCATTGACGGCATACTGAATAAAGTAATCAAGGCGGTGGTTATAAATATTTTTTTCATCATATTGACCTTACTAATGGTAATGATTTTAGGGGGTAATGGTACCGCTAAGTTGCATTTTGTCAATAAAATATTAATCTAAAGTAATTAATTTAAATATTCTCTGAAACTAACAATCAGATGTGATGTCTCAGTGCCTATCTCTGTATTGAGTCATAAGGGAACCAGTTATGCAGAAGTATACTTTAACTAGCATGTTGTCAGGATTGCGCTTTGTCACAATAAGTGGTGCATTGTTGCTGGCCGGTTGTACGGGTTCATCGGGTTTTTCATGGTCGGATTTGTCTCCTATTAGCTGGTTTGGTAGCCCCTTAAAAATCTCGGATCAGGGTGTGGGAGAAATAAATGGTCTGACAGCAATGAATAAAGAGGCAATAGAGAAGGGGTTGGATGGAAAGTATCACTTACGCAGTGGCATGGAAACAAAAAATGGCCAATTGGTGACAGTATTTCAAGCAATGGATGGTGATCAATTGAAGATAGCGTTATTTGGTCAGGCCGATGGAAAAATCAGTCGCATTGAAGTGCTGGATGAAGATATTGAAACCGTCTGGGGAACAAAGGTCGGCATGCCATTTTCAGCACTTTATAGCAAGGCATTTGATGTTTGCCGAAATACGGTGAGTGAGTCAGAGAAGAGCGCTATTGTCTGCGTATCCCCACAGAGCAAACATGTCAGTTATCTGTTTACAGGTCATTGGAATGGCCCTGAAGGTTTGATTCCTTCTGATGATGTACTGAAAAAATGGAAAGTGGAACGTATCGTCTGGAAACGATGAGAGTTTCTGATTAAAAACATAAACTGAGCCAGTTTAGTGAATTGAATGTTTTTCTTGCGGAGCCGTAACAGGCCCGCATTTTTCATTTAAAAACCTTATTACTCCTGTCATCTTATTGCATTTCATACTTTCTAAGTGCAATTTGGTATATTAAACGGCGATAGTTATCTACCTTGTTATAAATAAACTGGGTACATTAGTCACTGGAGCGTTATTTGATGGAATAACGGATAAGGTGAAAAATGAAAAAGTATTCGATAAAAAATACGATACTAAACGGACTAGTAGTAGTAACTTTATTAGGCAGCAGTCATGCCTCTGCTGTAGAGCTATTAAACAGCTCTTATGATGTTGCGCGTGAGCTATTTTCTGCGCTGAATCCTGAATTTGAAAAACAGTGGAATGAGCAGTATCCACAAGATAAGTTGATAATCAAACAATCCCACGCTGGCTCCTCCAAACAAGCACTGGCAGTTCTTCAAGGATTGCGGGCTGATGTGGTGACTTACAATCAGGTAACGGATGTGCAAATTTTGCATGATCGTGGCAATCTGCTCTCGGCTGATTGGCAGAACCGCCTGCCAAATAGCAGTTCACCTTACTATTCCACGATGGCGTTTCTCGTGCGTAAAGGTAACCCCAAAAATATTCGTAATTGGGATGATTTAGTGCGTCAGGATGTCAAATTAGTCTTCCCAAACCCTAAAACCTCCGGTAATGGTCGTTATGCTTATTTGGCCGCCTGGGGAGCTATTCAACAGGAAAATGGTGGAGATCAGGGTAAAACTCGCGAATGGATGAAACGTTTCCTGAAAAATGTCGCTGTGTTTGATACTGGCGGTCGCGGGGCAACAACTTCATTTATTGAGCGTGGTTTGGGCGATGTACTGATCAGTTTCGAATCTGAAGTGAACAACATTCGCAAGCAGTATGGTGATGATAAATATGAAGTGATCGTTCCACCGGTAGGTATTCTGGCAGAATTCCCTGTGGCTTGGATTGATAAGCATATTGCGAAAAACGGTACAGAGAAAGCGGCTAAAGCTTATCTGAATTATCTTTATAGCCCACAGGCACAGCAGATCATTACTCGCTTTAATTATCGTGTCAGTAATAAAAACGTGATGGCTCAACAGAGGGCCCGTTTTCCGGAAACTAATCTGTTTCGATTGGAAGATCAATTTGGTGGTTGGTCACAAGTGATGAAAACTCACTTCAATACTGGCGGTATGCTGGATCAATTGCTGGCCGAGGGGCATAAGTAATGTTTTCGAGATCCAGTAAGCGAGTATTGCCTGGTTTTGGGTTGAGCTTAGGCAGTAGTTTGTTCTATACCTGCTTGATTTTATTGTTACCCCTGAGTGCATTAGTTGTGCAGCTTTCCAGTATGACCTGGGAACAGTATTGGCAGGTGATTGCTAATCCCCAAGTTGTAGCAGCTTATAAAGTGACATTGCTAGCAGCAGCGGTTGCCAGCTTGTTTAATGCGGTGTTTGGTATGTTGATGGCATGGGTTTTAACCCGCTATCGTTTCCCAGGCCGTAGCTTATTGGATGGTTTGATGGATCTCCCTTTTGCGTTACCTACTGCGGTAGCGGGATTGACATTGGCAACGCTATTCTCTGTGAGTGGTTGGTATGGCTCTTTGCTTGGGCACTTTGATGTGAAAGTAGTGAATACTTGGTTGGGTATTGCGGTAGCAATGGCGTTTACAAGTCTGCCATTTGTAGTGCGAACGATTCAGCCGGTACTTGAAGAGTTAGGGCCAGAATATGAAGAAGCAGCTCAAACATTAGGTGCTAATCGTTGGCAAACTTTCTTGCGGGTTGTATTGCCAGAATTATCTCCGGCTTTAATTGCGGGCACCGCACTCTCTTTTACCCGCAGCTTGGGGGAGTTTGGTGCAGTGATCTTTATTGCCGGTAATATTGCATGGCAAACAGAAGTGGTATCGCTGATGATTTTCATCCGTTTACAGGAGTTTGATTACCCCGCAGCCAGTGCCATCGCATCAGTTATATTGGCAATATCCCTGATATTACTCTTTAGCATTAATACTCTGCAAAGCCGCTTTGGTCGGCGGATTGGAGGGCATTAATGGTTGAATTATCTGAATTTTGTGTAGCACAACGACCACCTGTAAATTGGGCGAAATGGACGTTGATCATAACAGGCGTATTGTTTTCAATCTTACTGTTAGTGATCCCCATTGTCTGGATATTTATGACTGCCTTTTCTAAAGGCGTTGAGATAGTCACTGAGAATCTTTTAGATCCTGATATGTTGCATGCCATCTGGTTAACGATACTGATCGCGTTAATTACCGTTCCGGTAAACCTAATTTTTGGCGTCATGATCGCTTGGCTGGTAACGCGCTTTCAGTTTCCCGGGCGGCAATGTTTATTGACATTGATCGACATTCCGTTTGCTGTTTCGCCGGTCGTAGCTGGTTTGATCTACCTATTGTTTTATGGTTCGAATGGGTGGGCCGGAAGTTTGTTGGAACCCTATGATATCCAATTGATGTTTTCCTGGCCGGGAATGGCCTTAGTAACGATATTTGTGACTTGTCCTTTCGTTGTTCGAGAGCTGGTGCCAATGATGCTTAGTCAGGGGAGCCAGGAGGATGAAGCTGCAATTTTATTGGGGGCGTCTGGTTGGAAAATGTTTTGGCGGGTGACGTTACCTAATATCCGTTGGGCGTTGTTATATGGTGTGGTTTTGACCAATGCCCGGGCAATTGGTGAATTTGGTGCTGTCTCAGTGGTATCCGGTGCTATTCGTGGTGAAACTTACACATTGCCGTTGCAGGTTGAATTACTGCATCAAGATTACAACACCGTAGGGGCATTTACTGCGGCGGCATTGTTGGCATTGATGGCAATTATCACTTTGATTGTTAAAAGTGCTTTGCAGTGGCGGTTAAGTCGTCAACATGGTTAAGGTAGGAGCAGAATATGAGTATTGAAATTAATAATATCAGTAAATATTTTGGTCGGACTCAGGTTCTGAGCGATATCACTCTGAATGTTTTTTCTGGAGAAATGGTTGCTCTGCTTGGTCCGTCAGGCTCCGGTAAAACAACCTTGTTGAGAATTATTGCTGGTCTGGAACAACAAACTGCGGGGAAGCTGAGTTTCCACGGGCAAGATGTTAGCCGTATGCATGCTAAAGATCGGCAAGTTGGATTCGTATTTCAGCATTATGCACTGTTTCGGCATATGACTGTGTTTGATAATGTTGCTTTTGGATTGACAGTACTGCCACGACGTAGGCGTCCGAATATGGCGGCTATCCGCCGTAAGGTTATGGAGTTGCTGGAGATGGTGCAATTGACGCATTTTGCTGAACGCTATCCATCACAACTTTCTGGTGGGCAGAAACAGCGGGTGGCGTTGGCAAGAGCATTGGCTGTTGAACCACAAATTCTATTACTCGATGAGCCATTTGGTGCACTGGATGCTCAGGTAAGAATGGAATTACGCCGTTGGTTACGCCGGCTCCATGAAGAGCTTAAATTTACCAGTGTCTTTGTCACTCACGATCAGGAAGAAGCGATGGAAGTGGCTGACCGGGTTGTTGTCATGAGGCAAGGGAATATTGAACAGGTAGGTACGCCACAAGATGTATGGCGTTATCCGGCAAGCCGTTTTGTGATGGAGTTCTTGGGTGAGGTCAATCATTTTAGTGGGGAAATTAAAGGCTCTCAGCTGTTGATTGGCGGGCAGCACTTGCCTCTCAATGTGACGCCAATCCATCAGGGGAATGTTGATGTATTCTTGCGTCCGTGGGATATCATGATGAACTCGCAACCGACACTTTCTAGTCCATTGCCAGTACAGGTGACTGAGGTCAGTCCTAGAGGGCATTTCTGGCAGCTTTCGGTTCAGCCCCTAGGCTGGCATCATGAATCGGTTGCTGTTATTTGGTTTGATGAAACTTCAGTACCCACAAGAGGAAACTGTTATTTTATTGGTGGCACTGAGGCGCGTTTATATGCGGGTGATAAGCAATTGCAAACACTGAGTTTAGCCCAAACTGCCTGATAATTATTTGAATTTGGTTGGTACCATTTTGCTCATCGCCTTACCGCCAGGGATGGGCATTTTTTATTTAGGGTCTTGCGATATATGTCTGAATATGGTTATTTCGCATTTCTATTAAATAAAATTTGGGTAATAACTGTGGCAAGTTTGGAACATTTTATAGGGAATACCCCACTAGTAAAATTACAACGAATGACCGATAGGCTAGGTGTAGAAATATGGGTGAAACTTGAAGGTAATAATCCGGCAGGCTCGATAAAAGACAGAACAGCGCTATCAATGATTCAGCAAGCTGAATTGCGGGGTGAGATTTCTCCCGGTGACGTATTAATTGAAGCTACTAGCGGAAATACGGGTATTGCGTTAGCAATGATTGCCGCAGTAAAAGGTTATCATCTTAAATTACTGATGCCTGATAATATGAGCCTTGAGCGTCAAGCTTCTATGCGAGCTTATGGTGCAGAACTGATTTTGGTGAGTAGCGCAATGGGCATGGAAGGTGCACGTGATTTAGCTCAGCAAATGGAGCGTAATGGTGAAGGTAAAGTACTTGATCAATTCAATAACCCGGATAATCCTTTAGCGCATTTTACGACGACAGGGCCGGAAATTTGGCAGCAGACGCAAGGGCGTATTACACATTTTGTTTCCAGTATGGGAACGACGGGAACTATTACCGGTGTTAGCCGCTATTTAAAAAGCCAGTCTAATAGTGTACAGATTATTGGCTTACAACCAGCGGCGGATAGCCATATTCCAGGTATTCGCCGTTGGTCGTCGGCTTATTTGCCTGGCATTTTTCGCAAGGAGTTAGTTGATCAAGTGTTGGATATCACTCAGAAAGAAGCTGAAGATACCATGCGTTTGTTAGCTCAGAAAGAAGGGATTTTCTGTGGGGTTAGTTCCGGCGGTGCTGTTGCCGGAGCATTAAGTGTTGCGGCACAAAATCCAGGTTCTGTCATTGTTACCATTATCTGCGACCGTGGTGACAGATACCTTTCTACCGGGGTATTTAATTAATCTGGTTATATACCCGTCATCTTTCAAGTTGCCTCCTTGTTGGCTGCGTTCACTCACCCCGGTCACATCGTTATCTATGCTCCCGGGGATTCGCTCCCTTGCCGTCGCGATGCATCTTGAAATCCATTGGGTATACATTCAGCGTGAGTAGAGTAAAAGAGGTGGGTAAGCTCTGCTCACACTAGCCAATTTCTAAATAGAAAACGATGTAAATTGAAAATAAGGGATAAAAAAACAGCCGCGATTGTCGGCCGTTTTTTAATATGAAAATGATACTGTAACAGTTAAAGTGTTGCTACTTTTTAATACGCATAATGGGGGTTTCACCAACAGTGACAGAACCACTCAACTTGGATAACTCTTTAATCTCATCCATGTTGGAAATAACAACAGGTGTCAGGGTTGATTTTGCTCTCTCTTCAAGGAATTTAAGATCGAATTCCAAAACTAAATCACCTTTTTGTACACGCTGACCTTCTTCAGCAATACGTTTAAAGCCTTCGCCTTTAAGCTCAACCGTATCAATACCAAAATGGACAAATAGCTCAATACCGCTGTCCGATTCGATAGAAAATGCATGGTTGGTTTCAAATATTTTACCGATTGTTCCATCAACTGGTGCAACTATCTTGTTGCCGGCGGGTTTTATAGCGATACCATCGCCGACAATTTTCTCGGCGAAGACAACATCTGGAACATCTTCAATATTGACAATCTCACCAGATAAAGGCGCGATAATTTCAATAGTGCCGCTGTTTTTTTTATCATCTGAAACTAGAGATTTCAGTTTATCAAACAGACCCATGAATCTTCTCCTAATTGTTTATATTGGACCGCGTTTTAACCGATATTGTTAGCAAAGTGTTTTTTCTTTGATGAAGGTATCAACCAATTCTATCAACCCCTTAGCGGTAGACTGAGAAAGGGCTTGCTCAGCTAACGCTTTTGCATCTTCGTAACGAGTATTACGAATGATTTTCTTGATGCGGGGAATAGAAATCGCACTCATACTAAACTCATCCAGCCCCATGCCTAATAGCAACAAGGTAGCACGTTCATCACCTGCAAGCTCGCCACACATCCCCGTCCATTTACCTTCAGCGTGTGAAGCATCGATGGTTTGCTTAATCAGGCTCAATACTGCTGGTAGCATCGGGTTATAAAGATGAGAAATCAACTCGTTACCGCGGTCTACAGCAAGAGTATACTGAGTTAGATCGTTTGTCCCAATACTGAAAAAGTCAACTTCTTTTGCCAGGTGATGAGCAATAACTGCTGAAGCTGGTGTTTCTATCATCACACCCACTTCGATTGCTTCATCGAATTTTTTACCTTCTTCGCGAAGCTGGCCTTTCAGCAATTCAAGTTCTACTTTCAATTCCTGTACTTCTTCTACAGAAATAATCATTGGGAACATAATACGTAATTTACCGAAAGCAGATGCACGTAAGATAGCACGTAACTGAGAATGTAAGATCTCTTTTCGATCAAGGCAAATACGAATTGCACGCCAACCAAGGAATGGGTTCTCTTCTTTCGGTAGATTCATATAGGGCAGATTTTTATCACCACCGATATCCATCGTACGTATAATAACCGCTTGGCTGCCTATTGCCTCGGCAACGGCTTTATAAGCTTGGAACTGTTCTTCTTCTGTTGGCAGTGCATCACGATCCATAAACAGAAATTCTGTACGGTATAAACCGACACCTTCGGCACCATTGCGTTCAGCGCCGATCACATCACGGACGGTACCGATATTGGCACAGACTTCAACCTGATGACCATCAAGAGTCATTGCCGGGAGATCTTTCAACTTTGCAAGTTCAGCTTTTTCTGACAAATATTCGTTTTTGGTCTTTTTAAGTTGTTCAATTTCTGCATCAGACGGGTTGATGTAAATATGGTTATTTACTGCATCCAGGATTAGGTAGTCACCATTCTGGATTGTCGCCGTCGCCTGGGTGGTACCCACTATCGCGGGCAGTTCAAGAGAGCGGGCCATGATTGACGTGTGAGAAGTTCGGCCACCTAAATCGGTAATAAAACCGAGTACTTTTTCCAGATTGAGTTGTGCGGTTTCAGATGGAGTCAGGTCGTTGGCAACCAGAATGACTTCTTCTGAAATTGAGCCAAGATCAACAATGGGCATCCCCAGAATGTTTTTCAGCAAGCGTTTACCGATATCACGCACGTCTGTGGCACGTTCTTTCAGGTATTCATCATCTAATTCTTCAAGGGCTTGGGCCTGGGTTTCAATAACAGAATAAACCGCGGCATCTGAGGTTTTGAAATCGTTTTTGATTAACGCAATAATTTCTTGCTCAAGTTCTTCATCTTCCAATAGCATAATATGCCCTTCGAAGATTTCAGCTTTTTCTTCTCCGAGGTTTTTTGCTGCTATATTCTTGATGATTTCTAGCTGAGATGAGGCTTTTTCACGACCTTGCATGAAATGGGAAATTTCTTGTTCGACTTGCTCTTGGCTAATTTTTTTCTGATTGATAATGATTGAGTCTTCTTTCAGTAATAGTGCTTTACCGAAAGCAATGCCTGGTGATACTAATATGCCTGAAATCATGATGTTACCTAACTACTAATAATTATTCTTTAAAGAGCCAGCCCGCAGATGGTTTGCTGTTTTAGGACATGCATTTAAACTGATATCCCCAGATAAAAGTTTATCCGGGGATGAGGAACGGCTAAGTGAATACCTGTTTATACCCGTTATCTTTCAAGTTGCCTCTTTGTTGGTTGCACTCGCTCACCCCGGTCACATAGTTTCCTATGCTCCCGGGGATTCACTCCCTGGCCGTCGCGATGCATCTTGAAATCCATAGGGTATATTCACAATCTCTGAATCTTGACTGGCTTTACGGTTAATGGAAAGTTATTCCAGTTCTGCCATTAATTTAACCAGATGCTCGATTGCTTTTTGCTCATCTTCACCTTCAGCAGAAATGGTCACTACAGTGCCTTGAGTGAGTCCCAAAGTTTGTAGCTTAAATAGGCTTTTGGCACTGGCAGTTTTACCACTGGAAGTCAGAGTAATGTCGGAGGAGAAACTTTTGGCTTCTTTAACAAACTGTGCAGCGGGACGGGTGTGTAGGCCATTTGGCGCAGTAATAGTGACTTCTTGCTGGAACATAACGTTTCCTCAATAACTTAGATTTTTGCTATGTAAGTTAAGAATTTGTAATGGACAAATTTTAACTTGAGTGTTTATTCACTGCCTATCCCATTTAAGACGATTTTATTTACCTAAAGAGCGAACTGAGTCATGTTCTGGCAAAAGCGATAAATAGCTCTTAAACGCTCTTTAGTACGACCCGTAAGTTCCGAGTCATGTGTGCTGTCTGTATTCACTTTTACTGGTAAGAATGAACAGCACTAACGACGTCTACTGAGATAGACTCTCAGGTTGATAATGTAATAAAAATTTTTATTCATTATCAGAAAAATTGTTCTTTCCGATGCTTCTGATTGATAGTTTGAAGTAAAGATAGATCACGGAACTACTTAACTGAAACTACTACTTCTACTAATTAATTTCGAGCATCGAAATAATTATTATTGGTTAAATACTAGACCCATTGTAAGAAATCATCTGGCAAAGTGTAAAAATTTGATCTACCACACAGAAAAAGCACCATTTAGGTGCTTTTTTATCAATAAATCTAAGTAACTTACTTAAAAACTTTTATTCATCAGACAAGTCAGCAAACAGTACACTGCTTAGATAACGTTCGCCTGATGAAGCCAGAATGACGACGATATTTTTGTCTTTATATTCTGGTTCCTGAGAAAGTTTCACTGCTGCTGCAACGGCGGCACCAGAGGAGATACCGACCAAAATGCCCTCTTTCACCATGATTTCACGCGCGGTTTTGATAGCTTCCTCACCGCTGATTTTGAAAACGCGATCAACCAGTGTCAAATCAAGGTTATCTGGAATGAAACCTGCACCAATACCTTGAATCTTATGGGGACCCGGTTTCACTTCTTCACCGGCCAGAGTCTGGCTGATGACGGGTGATTCTTCAGGCTCTACGGCAACCGCGGTGATATTTTTACCTTTGGTGTTTTTCAGGTAACGGGTGACACCTGTTAATGTACCGCCAGTCCCTACACCGGTAACAAATACATCCACTTCACCGTCTGTGTCTTCCCAGATTTCCGGGCCTGTGGTTTTTTCATGGATTTCCGGGTTTGCCGGATTGCTGAACTGTTGCAGGATAATATAACGATCGGGATCGCTAGCTTTAATTTCATTGGCTTTCTCAATGGCACCTTTCATGCCTTTAGCGCCTTCCGTCAGTACCAGTTGTGCTCCCAATGCTTTCAATAGCTTGCGGCGCTCAATACTCATGGTTTCTGGCATAGTCAGCGTTAATTTGTAGCCCCGAGCGGCGGCAACATAAGCAAGGGCTATCCCGGTATTACCGCTGGTAGGTTCTACCAATTCTTTCCCTTGTTGTAGGATACCGCGTTTTTCAGCATCCCAAATCATGTTGGAACCAATGCGACATTTTACACTAAAACTTGGGTTACGGGATTCTACTTTTGCCAGAATACGCCCATTGCCAAAGTGTTTTAGGCGAATTAACGGGGTACGACCAATAGTCAAAGAATTATCTTCGTAAATTTTACTCATACTCGTCTTTCAACTCCCTTTAGTGATATCCGGTCAACAATACGCCAACAACAGGTTAATGGAAATATGACTTAAATATATTTTTATTGTCTAAAAGAATAACTTAAATGAATATCACGGCATAATACCAGGAGCGTGTTGATCTCGATAACGATCGACCCACATTGCCGTCGCTGCGCATACGGCAACAGGCATAATTACCAAATTGACAATGGGTATCATGGTTAAAATATTCACTGTTGCGCCAAATTGCAGATTAATTATTTTGTTTTGGCGAAGGGCGCTACGCATTGTTGGAAAACTGACTTTGTGATTATCAAAGGGGTAATCACAATACTGAATCGATAACATCCAGGCACTGAAAATAAACCAGAGCACAGGTGCAACAGTCTGCCCGATGACAGGAATAAAATAGAGTATCAATAAGACCAGAGCGCGTGGAATATAGTAGCGCAGCTTGACTAATTCCCGTTTCAGGATACGTGGAACATCTTTGAAGAGTGCGATAACGCCGGTATCCGGCGCGGGGGTTCCTGTTAAATCCGCTTCCAATTTCTCTGCCAGCAGACCATTGAATGGTGCTGCGATAAAATTCGCTATTGTGCTAAAGAAGTAAGTAAAAATCAGCAAAACAGAGATCACGGCCAGCGGCCATAAAATATAACTGAGCCATTGCATCCAATCTGGTACTTTGCTCACTATCCAAGGGAGCCAATTCTCCAGTTTTTGGTAGAGCCACCAAAATGAACCACCGAGAAACAAAACATTTGCCAACAAAGGCAATAAGACAAATCTTTTAATGCCTGGGCGAGTCATTAATTTGCAACCTTGCACCAAATACTGAAAGCCGCTCAAATTTTTTGGCGATTTTGTCAAATTCAGCATACTTCCTATTCTCTCCTGTGTGATTGAAACGCTATCATATAGGCAGGATTTTCGACTGACTAGTATTGTTCTGTATAAAAAAAATGCAAAAGAGGCTTATTAGGCATTTTTCTGATAAGAAAAGTGTGTATAAGCTTGCACTTGTGTTATTTGACAAATACAGTTAATACAGAAAATATTCCGCCGTGGTGGCATACTTAATTAAACAACAGAGATAGCAATGATGCAGGATTTGCGTCTGATATTAATCATTGTTGGTGCGATAGCAATAATAGCTTTGCTGTTACATGGGTTGTGGACCAGCCGTAAAGAGCGTTCTTCGCTTTTTCGTAATCGCCCAGTTAAACGTCATAAACATGATCGTCAGAATAGTTTCGTCGATGACAGTGATGATGGAGCGTTCGACAATCAGCAAAAGCCTTATGCCCATAAGCAGGTGAAATCTCATCAGGAGTATAACGCTGAGTCAGCTATCAAACGCCGTCAGCAAAAGTTGACTGAAATTGATGCTGCAACGCCTGAAGAAAGCGATGATCCATTGCTGGCGGGCCGTCAACCTGAAATGACAGCGAGAAAAGCCGTCGTAGAAGAGCAGGAACCCCAACTTGGTCTGTTTGAATTTGAAGGGCAGAATGAGTCTGAAAGAAACGGATCTGTGATTGAAGGAAAATCACAGGAAGCGGCTGGCGAAAAAGAAGCTCAGACTAAAGTGAAAGAAATTGTTTTGGTTCTTCACGTAGCAGCACACCACGGTCAGGAATTGAATGGTGAATCCTTGCTGCAAAGTATTTTACAATCTGGCTTCCAGTTTGGGGAAATGCAGATTTTTCATCGTCACGTGAACCCATCAGGTAGTGGCCCGGTCCTGTTTAGTCTGGCAAATATGGTGAAACCGGGTTCATTTAATCCTGAAACAATGGTTGATTTTACGACTCCAGGGGTTTCCATGTTTATGGTGGTCCCTTCTTACGGAGAATCTAGTCAGAATTTTAAACTGATGTTGCAGGCGGCCCAGCGTATTGCTTCTGATGTTGGGGGTGTGGTGCTTGATGATGAGCGAAAAATGCTGACACCGCAAAAAATCGAATTGTATAAGGCACGTATTCGCAGCACACTTGGTGTTCAGGTATAATCAATTTATCGAATGTTCAAGCCTCCGCCAGTCGGGGGCTTTTTATCGCTGGTTATAAATCATGAAATCAACTGCTCAACAAATAGAAAAGCTCAGAACAACCCTGCGTCATCATGAATATCTGTATCACGTCATGGATGCACCAGAGATCCCTGATGCAGAATATGATCGGTTAATGCAGGAATTGAAGGATCTTGAAGAACAATGCCCTGAGTTGATTACATCGGATTCACCAACGCAGCGGATTGGCGCTGCTCCTCTGACGGCTTTTGAACAAGTCCGCCATGAAATTCCTATGTTGTCACTAGATAACGTATTTGATGAAGAGAGTTATCTGGCGTTTGATAAGCGGGTGCGTGACCGCCTGAAAGAGACCCAGGATTTAGTTGTGTGCTGTGAGCTGAAACTGGATGGCTTGGCGGTTAGCCTGTTGTATGAAAATGGTGAATTGGTACGGGCTGCAACTCGTGGTGATGGTACAACAGGGGAAAATATTACATCAAATATACGGACTATCGGCGCAATTCCACTGCGTCTATTCGGCGAAAATATTCCAGCTCGTATTGAAATTCGCGGTGAAGTTTTCATGCCGCAAAAAGGGTTTGAGAAACTGAATGAGGAAGCACGCCGCACGGGTGCAAAAGTATTTGCTAATCCACGTAATGCGGCGGCGGGCTCTCTACGTCAGCTCGATCCTCGTATTACGGCTAAACGCCCATTGGCTTTCTTCTGTTATGGTGTTGGTATATTGGAGGGGGGCGAGTTACCAACCAGTCACTACGAGCGATTGATACAGTTTAAGAAATGGGGATTGCCGGTCAGCGATAAAGTTAAAGTTTGTACCGATAGTCAACAGGTTATTGATTTTTATCATAATATTGTAAACCAGCGTTCCGCATTGGGGTTTGATATCGATGGTGTTGTTGTCAAAGTCAATTCGCTGGAATTGCAGGAAACATTAGGCTTTGTTGCTCGTGCGCCCCGTTGGGCTACGGCATTCAAATTTCCTGCACAGGAGCAAATGACGATTGTTCGTGATGTTGAGTTTCAGGTTGGTCGTACTGGCGCAATCACACCGGTAGCACGTCTGGAGCCAGTGCAGGTCTCTGGTGTAATTGTCAGTAATGCAACATTGCACAATGCGGATGAGATTGAACGTTTAGGTTTGCGGATTGGCGATACGGTTATTATCCGCCGTGCTGGTGATGTGATTCCACAAGTTGTCGGTATTTTGGAAGAGAGAAGGCCACAGGACAGTAATGACGTTGTTTTCCCTGAACATTGCCCGGTATGTGGGGCAGATATTGAAAGGATTGAAGGGGAAGCTGTCGCGCGTTGTACGGGGGGATTGGTATGTGGTGCTCAGCGTAAAGAATCGCTTAGGCATTTTGTTTCCCGTCGGGCGATGGATGTTGACGGTATGGGCGAAAAGATTATCGATCAGCTAGTGGATAAAGAGTATGTCAAAACCCCAGCAGATCTTTTCAGGCTGACGGCGGGCAAGTTGACTGGGCTTGATCGCATGGGGCCGAAATCTGCCCAGAATGTAGTAGATGCGTTAGAAAAAGCTAAAAAAACTACCTTTGCCCGTTTCCTTTATGCATTGGGTATCCGTGAAGTTGGGGAAGCGACCGCTGCTAATTTGGCTGCTCACTTTGGCGAACTGGATAACTTACGTTCCGCTGATGAGGAAGCATTGAAAGAGGTTCAGGATGTTGGCGAAGTGGTGGCGAAACATGTTGTTAACTTTTTCATTGAACCTCATAACCAAACAGTTATTGACGATCTGATTGATAATATCGGTATCAACTGGGAACCGGTCGTCGTAACGAAAGCTGAGAAGATTGATAGTCCATTTTCGGGTAAAACAGTTGTACTGACAGGTTCATTGCATCAGCTATCTAGGGATGAAGCCAAAGCTAAACTTGTTGCACTTGGGGCAAAGGTGACGGGCAGCGTTTCTAAGAAAACAGATTTGGTGATTGCGGGTGAAGCCGCCGGTTCAAAATTAGCTAAAGCTAATGAGTTAAATATTCCGGTTATTGATGAAGAAGAAATGATCCGTTTGTTGGGTGAATAACTTTTTGTTTACATACTGATTATTGAGAGCTTTTCTCAATAATCAGTTATGTGCGATAAGGTTTCTTTAAAGCTTATGTTATACGATTCAGCTAAAAATGTGATCAGATACATTAAGTAAAGGTTTACAGTAAGAATTATTTCAGTCTAATGTGATATCTATCCTTATTTGATCGCCTTTTATTACATAGAATGCGTTGATAAAAACTCGCTTTCTGTCGTGTTTGGAGTTGATATGTCTCAGATCCTGCATTTCTTTTTAGCTTTGATTGTCATTGGCGGCCTTGCTATTTTGGCGAGTAGTGACCGTAAAAGTATTCGCCCTCGCTATGTTATTCAATTGCTTGTTATTGAACTTATCTTGGCTTGGTTTTTCCTGAATTCTGGTATTGGTCAAGAATTTGTCATGGGATTTGCTGGTTTGTTTGAGCATTTATTGAAATATGCGGGTGAAGGGACTGAATTCATTTTTGGCGGCATGATGGATGCAAAACTGGCATTCTTCTTTCTGAATGTATTGTGCCCGATTATCTTTATTTCTGCGCTGATTGGTATTTTGCAGCATATCAAACTATTGCCAATCATCATCCGTGTTATTGGTACTCTGCTGTCTAAAGTCAACGGTATGGGTAAACTGGAATCATTTAACGCAGTGAGTTCTCTGATACTTGGGCAGTCTGAAAACTTTATTGCTTATAAAGACGTACTGGGAAAAATGTCAGAGCGCCGTATGTACACGATGGCGGCGACTGCAATGTCAACGGTTTCTATGTCAATCGTTGGTGCTTACATGACAATTTTAGCGCCTAAATATGTTGTAGCAGCATTGGTGCTTAATATGTTCAGTACCTTTATCATCCTATCATTGATTAATCCGTATGCTGTTGACAGTGAAGAAGATATTCAGATGAGCAATCTTCACGAAGGCCAAAGTTTTTTCGAAATGCTAGGTGAATATATTTTGGCGGGTTTCAAGGTGGCGCTCATTGTTGCTGCTATGTTGATTGGTTTCATTGCCCTGATTGCGGCTGTTAATGCGTTGTTCAGCATGGTGTTTGAGAAGAGCTTCCAGGAAATGCTCGGTTATGTGTTTTATCCATTTGCTTGGGTGATTGGGATTCCTACAGATGAAGCATTGAAGGTTGGTAGCGTCATGGCAACCAAATTAGTTGCTAACGAATTTGTAGCAATGCACAGCTTACAATCAATTGCGACAGAACTTTCTCCTCGTTCACAGGGTATTTTGTCGGTATTCTTGGTTTCTTTTGCTAACTTCTCTTCCATTGGGATTGTGGCAGGTGCGATTAAAGGCTTGAATGAGAAACAGGGTAATGTCGTTTCCCGCTTTGGTTTGAAACTACTGTTTGGTTCAACGCTTGTCAGTTTCTTGTCTGCGGCTATTGCAGGTTTGGTACTGTAAAAGATAACGTTTTATCATGGAATGTTGCATCATGGATGATGCCATTTCCTTTTCACCTATTTCTCCTTATAGACGTGCAAATTATGGAAAAAGAGAACCTGATAGAAATTGCTAATACTGTAATGCCGTTCGGTAAATACAAAGGGCGTATGCTCATTGATTTACCGGAAGAGTATTTATTGTGGTTCGCTCGTAAGGGTGAATTTCCACAAGGTAAATTGGGTGCGCTGATGGAGATGACTTTAGCAATAAAACTAGAGGGACTAGATTCGTTGGTGAAGCCATTGAAAAAAGGCTAGCTAAGGTTGGCGTTTGTTTTTTAATCGATGATGGTGGTTAGATAGGGTAATAACCAAAAGGCCCTGAAGGCATAGCTTTCAGGGCCTGATAATTTTGGTGGAGCTAAGCGGGATCGAACCGCTGACCTCTTGCATGCCATGCAAGCGCTCTCCCAGCTGAGCTATAGCCCCACGAGTGTGGTATTTCCTAATTTAGTACCAAATACCTTATTTCAATATAAAGGATTTGGTGGAGCTAAGCGGGATCGAACCGCTGACCTCTTGCATGCCATGCAAGCGCTCTCCCAGCTGAGCTATAGCCCCAATCAAAATTATGGAACGGGGCGCATAATATGAAACCCTGCAAATACTGTCAACGGCTAACTTATCATTCTCACAACAAGCGTTGAAAAAGCCATCAATTTTATAATCAATTAGCAAAATAGAGACTGAGCAATGGGTTGAAATAAAAAGGCATCACATGTGATAAGTGATGCCTTGGGTGCATTAATTAGGATTGAGTTTCACGTTGAGCAATGAATTCCAGCGCTTGATTGATACGGGAGAGAGTACGGGTTTGCCCGATAGCGTGAATAGTGACATCCACACCTGGGGATTGACCTGCACCGGTAGCTGCAACACGCAATGGCATACCGACTTTACCCATACCGACTTCTAGCTCATCAGCGGTGGATTGAATGGCATGATGCACATTTTCTGGTGTCCAATCAGTAATTGAAGCCAGCTTTGCATGGACAACTTCAAGAGGCTGACGGGCAACTGGGCGCAAATGTTTCTTCGCCGCATCGGCATCAAATTCAGCAAAATCTTCATAAAAGTAGCGGCAGGATTCCGCCATCTCTTTTAGAGTTTTACAACGTTCGCCCAGTAATTTAATTAGATCAACCAACTGTGGACCATGACGGGTATCAATACCTTGTTGCTCAATATGCCATGCTAGATGAACGGCAACTTTCTCTGGCGGCAGGGTATTAATATAGTGATGGTTCAACCATTGCAATTTTTCGGTATTGAATGCACTGGCGGATTTATTGATGGCATCCAGGCTGAACAGCTCAGTCATTTCTTCAATGCTGAAAATTTCTTGATCGCCGTGCGACCAACCCAAACGAACCAGATAATTCAGCAGTGCATCTGGCAGGTAGCCATCATCACGGTATTGCATAACGCTCACTGCACCGTGACGTTTGGATAATTTTTTACCGTCATCACCTAGAATCATCGAAACGTGTGCATATTCTGGCACGGGAGCGCCTAGTGCTTTCAGGATATTGATTTGGCGAGGTGTATTATTGATATGGTCTTCACCGCGGATGACATGGGTGATCTCCATATCCCAGTCATCTATAACAACACAGAAATTATACGTTGGTGAGCCATCGGTACGACGGATAATCAGATCATCAAGTTCCTGATTACTGAACTCGATGGGGCCTCGGATACGATCATTAAAAACAACAGAACCTTCCTGTGGATTGCGGAAACGGACGACATGGGGTTGATCTGGGTTATGTTGACACAGATTGTCACGGCAACGGCCGTCATAACGCGGTTTCTCGCCATTTGCCATTTGAGTTTCCCGCAATTCTTCCAGACGCACTTTAGAACAATAGCAGCGATAGGCACTCCCTTGTTCTAGCATTTGATCAATTGCCTGATGATAACGATCAAAACGTTTCGTCTGATAATAAGGGCCTTCATCCCAATTCAGATTTAACCAGTTCATACCGTCCATAATGGCATTGATAGCTTCCTGAGTTGAGCGTTCAAGGTCAGTATCTTCGATACGCAATACAAATTCGCCTTTGTTATGGCGGCTATACAGCCAGGAATAAAGTGCGGTACGAGCACCACCAACATGGAGATAGCCAGTTGGGCTTGGTGCGAAACGGGTTTTAATTTTACTCATCGGGGATTGCCTTAATTACGTTTCACTTTTCAATGAACGTTATTGGTGATTTAAAGTAATAAAAGTGGGGGTCATTTTATCACTGCACCTTAATTCCTCAATGCTGTTAACGGGAAGTTATTGAGGAAAGTCAGTGTATTTGTCTAAACTGCACCCTATAGTGACGATAATTATCTCACCCTTGTTTAATTTTGAGACGAACGATATTTTTCTCTAGAAAAAGCGTTGACTCACTCTGAACTATCCCTATAATGCGACTCCATCACGACGGGGCGATTAGCTCAGTTGGTAGAGCATCTCCCTTACAAGGAGGGGGTCATCAGTTCGAATCTGGTATCGCCCACCATCTCGTTGTGATAAGAATGATTTTATGATTGGGCGATTAGCTCAGTTGGTAGAGCATCTCCCTTACAAGGAGGGGGTCATCAGTTCGAATCTGGTATCGCCCACCAATCATAGATTCAGTGGTATAGAAGCAGTAATAGTCATCATGAAGTGGGCGATTAGCTCAGTTGGTAGAGCATCTCCCTTACAAGGAGGGGGTCATCAGTTCGAATCTGGTATCGCCCACCACTTCATTAAGATTGTTTCAGGCGGTATCACATATCTTTGGTGCGGGTCGTTAGCTCAGTCGGTAGAGCAGTTGACTTTTAATCAATTGGTCGCAGGTTCGAATCCTGCACGACCCACCACTCCAAAAGATATTCAGAGTAGTTCTCCTATAGATGGGTCGTTAGCTCAGTCGGTAGAGCAGTTGACTTTTAATCAATTGGTCGCAGGTTCGAATCCTGCACGACCCACCATCTTAAAGCTTCATTCAAAACCAATTTCCCTAGAGTAAGTCGTCAGCTCAGTCGGTAGAGTAGTTGGCTTTTAATCAATGGGTCGCCAGAGCCTTATAGAAATTAGGGTTTTCTTGGATGATAGCTAACACTTTTGCCGCTAGTCCTGTCGGATTTCGACGCTTCTGCTCCCAGCTTTTAATTGTATCAAGGCTGGTGCTTAAAGCCTCCGCTATCTCTGCCTGTGAAATGTTAAGTTGAGCACGGATAGCTTTAACGTCGGCAACTTCATATCGGGTCACACGCGCTGCGGCTTTATTACCTTGTTTAATTTCAACTGCTTCTTCTAGGGATGCTTTCAATTCGTCAAAAAAATTCATGTTACACCTCATCTTTTAGTAATTTTATTACCACGGCTAGATTTTCGTGTACTGTATTTGTGCTGTGAAATTGCAGAATAGTATCAATATTCTTAGCATGAGCTTCATCATTATATGTATATACAAATTTCACGCTAAAATAATATATCTTATCTATTAGTGATACAAAGTCCATTGCTATTTTGTGAGTCATTTTGAGTTGCTTAGATCTGTCTGGCGGAGTATTTTGTATATACAGATTAACCATGAGTTAAAAACTCCGAAGCACATGAAGCTCTTGATATCATCAAACATCAAATTGAAATTAGCAGGCAAAAACCGCCTGTTAAAGACAGCTTATACACCTAATGAAGATGAATTGAGAATTTACCGAAAATACGGTTTGGGAACAGAGAAATGAGCAAACAAACTGATAAGCGAGCAAATAACCTGATAGCTTCCACTGATGAAGCATGGGAGAACGGTGAGCTTGGTTGTAGTGAAGCTCACGTTAAAGTATCTGATGATGTAACAGAAGATCTGATTAACGAAGCGCTGGAGTTACAGCCCATTTCAATCAGATTAAATCGGTCTCTGATTGAAGACTTGAAAATGATAGCAGACCTTAATGGCCTAGGTTATCAGCCATTAATCAGGCAAGTTTTAAATCGTTTTGCCAATAGTGAGAAAAAACGGGTACTCGCCGAAGCTCACAGCAAGGCAATGAAAAGTGAAAAAAGAAAATCCAATAAACGTCATAAAGCTGCTTAACCATATAGTCTTAGCTGCATAGTATATAAATGTAAAAAACCAACTGGTGAGGTTGGTTAAACGATCTATACCAATAATGCCAGATAGGATAAGCTTCACCTAATTGTTGTACTAGCTGATTATTAGGATATAAAAATGAATCTCTACGGACTTGTTGCTGATATTGGCGGCACTAATGCCAGATTAGCACTTTGCAATTTGGAAAATGGGGCTATTGAGTGGATCGAAACGTATAGTGCAAAACAACACACCGGATTAGAATCTATTATCAGTCACTATTTGGCTGCGCAAAAAACAGTGGTGACTTATGCATGTATTGCTATTGCTTGCCCGATAAATGGTGATTGGGTAGAAATGACCAATCACCAATGGGCATTTTCTATTCGTGAGCTGAAACAGACACTTGGGCTAGAAAAATTAGATGTGATTAATGACTTCACGGCTGTATCTATGGCGATTCCAATGTTAACAGAAGAATACAAGGTTCAATTAGGAGGAGGAGAAGCGGTTAAAGACAAACCGATAGCGGTTTACGGTGCGGGGACTGGCCTTGGTGTAGCTCATTTGATCAAAGCAGGCAAGCAATGGGTCAGTTTACCTGGTGAAGGTGGTCATGTAGATTTTGCCGCGAATAGTGAAGAACAAGATGCAATATTGGCTGTTTTACGTCGTAAACTTGGACATGTTTCGGTAGAAAGAATCTTGTCCGGTAGTGGGTTGGTAAACCTTTATCAGGCCATTGCCATTTTGGATCATCGTCAGCCGGAAGATTTAGAACCAGAAACCGTGACGCAACGGGCATTGGATGAAAGTTGCCAATATTGCCATCGTGCTCTGACACTATTTTGTGAAATTATGGGACGATTTGGCGGCAATTTAGCGTTAAATATGGGGACTTTTGGTGGTGTGTATATCGCTGGCGGTATAGTGCCGCGGTTTCTTGATTTCTTTAAGCAATCGAACTTTCTTCAGGGATTTGAAGATAAAGGGCGCTTTAAACCGTTAGTACAGCAGATTCCTGTTTATTTGATTACTCATCCACAACCAGGATTATTAGGTTCAGGTACCTATTTACGGCAACAACTTTCACTTATTGATTAAATTATAAGGCAGATATATACCCTATGGATTTCAAGATGCATCGCGACGGCAAGGGAGTGAATCCCCGGGAGCATAGGTAACTATGTGACCGGGGTGAGCGAGTGCAGACAACAAAGAGGCAACTTGAAGGATAACGGGTATATACATCTTGACATTAATGATTGTATATATCTGACTGGAATTTTTTAAAATATCGCCATTGAAAATTTATATTAATATTGAAAGCTATGAAAATCTATTTCATTTTTAAGTGCTAATTGTGGGAAGTATTTAACATGACAATGAGATTTATATTCACAATATTTATGTAACTGATTGATTTATTTTAGATGAAAAGCGGATATTTTATTATGCTGTTTTTCATGTTTAAATACTTTTAACTTATTGAAATTTTAATTGTTTTGTTTTCTCTTTTTATACTTTATAATCTGTCAAAATTTTTTATTTAGAACAGTACTGGATAGAAATGAAAACGATAGAAGTTGATGAAGACCTTTACCGCTATATTGCCAGCCACACACAACATATTGGTGAAAGTGCATCTGATATTTTACGGCGAATGTTGAAATTTAACGCCGAGCAGCCAGTACAAAATGTGCAGCCTATCAGTGCTGTGGAGAAAGCGCCAGTCGCCCGCCAGCGTGATTCTGTCCGTGTGATACGCGAATTATTACTTTCAGATGACTATTCTGACAAGAAAAAATCTGTTGAGCGTTTTATGTTGATCCTGTCTACATTATACAGCTTGAACAGTGAAAGTTTTTCCCAGACGACTGATGCCATGCACGGTCGTACCCGTGTTTATTTTGCCGGTGATGTACAGACATTGCTCGCCAGTGGCAAACAAACCAAACCTCGTCACATTCCGGGCACGCCTTTTTGGGTCATTACTAACACTAACACTGACCGTAAGCGTAGTATGGTTGAGCAAATTATGCAGGATATGAAATTCTCAGCCAATTTTATCGACAAGGTGTGTGGCACAATTTAACTGATTGAGGCTGTGCTGACGGATAAAGTTTAGTGCAGCTCTTGTCCAGGGGAGATTTAAAGTGGTAAATCATCCGCGTGCGGGGCAGATTGCCCGCCAAAGTGATCTGATAAATGTAGCGCAGCTTACATCACAGTATTACACCTTGCATCCTCAGCCGGAAAACTCAGAGCATAAAGTTAAATTTGGTACATCCGGTCATCGTGGCAGTTCTCAGCGTCACAGTTTTAATGAAGCGCATATTCTGGCAATTACTCAGGCTGTTGCGGAAGTTCGCAAGCAACGGGGAATCAATGGCCCTTGTTATGTGGGTAAAGATACCCATGCTTTATCAGAAGCGGCATTTATTTCCGTACTGGAAGTCTTGACGGCTAACAGCGTGAATGTGATTGTGCAGGAAAATAATGGATTTACGCCAACACCTGCGATTTCTCATGCCATCCTCTGTTATAACCGCTTGGGGAAAGCGTTGGCTGATGGGATTGTTATTACCCCTTCCCATAATCCACCAGAAGACGGGGGGATTAAATATAATCCACCTGATGGTGGTCCCGCAGATACGGATTTGACAGCAATTATAGAACGTCGTGCTAATGAGTTGCTTACAGAAGGTCTGAAAGGCGTTAAACGTTTGCCATTTGTTCAGGTATTGAACAGCGAATATTTGCATCAGCAGGATTTAGTTGAACCATATGTTAGCGCGTTGGGTGATGTGGTTGATATGGCCGCTATCCAGCGGGCCGGGCTGAAAATCGGTATTGATCCTTTGGGGGGATCTGGCATTGCGTTCTGGCAGCGTATCGGTGAGCGCTACAATTTGGATCTGACATTGGTGAATGATCAAGTTGATCAGACATTCCGTTTTATGCACTTGGATCATGATGGCGTCATTCGTATGGATTGCTCATCCCCTTGGGCAATGGCGGGTTTGTTAGCCATGCGTGATAAGTTTGATCTGGCTTTTGCAAACGATCCTGATTATGACCGCCACGGTATTGTCACTCCCGTTGGTTTGATGAATCCGAACCACTATCTGGCAACGGCGATAAATTACCTATTCCGCCATCGTCCGCAATGGTCAGAAAGTGTTGCGATAGGTAAAACATTGGTATCCAGTGCCATGATTGATCGGGTCGTCGCCGATCTTGGCCGTAAATTGGTAGAAGTACCGGTGGGTTTTAAGTGGTTTGTTGATGGATTACATAAAGGTGAATTAGGCTTTGGTGGAGAGGAGAGTGCGGGGGCTTCTTTCCTGCGTTTTGATGGTACGCCGTGGTCTACAGATAAAGATGGGATTATCTTGTGTTTGCTGGCGGCAGAGATGACCGCAGTGACAGGGGAAAATCCGCAGCAGCATTACAATAAGTTGGCAGCTCGCTTCGGTACGCCAAGCTATAGCCGCATCCAGGCACCGGCAACTTATCAGCAGAAAGCATTATTAGCCAAGTTATCACCAGAAATGGTGCAAGCGGATAAGCTTGCCGGTGATCCAATCACAGCCCGGTTGACAAAAGCTTCTGGTAACGGAGCGTCAATAGGGGGTCTAAAAGTGATAACAGAAAACGGCTGGTTTGCTGCTCGCCCATCGGGGACAGAAGAAGCCTACAAAATTTATTGTGAAAGCCTCCTTGGCCCTGAACACCGGCAGAAAATTGAGCAGGAAGCACTGGATATCGTTAACCAGGTTTTTGCCGCCGGTTGATCTTTTTGGCTGATTAAAAAGAATCCGCAACAGTGATAACAACTTTTGCGGATTTTTTATTTTTCAGCCGAGAGCAACCATTAATGCACCGGCAGTAATCAGTGCAACACCACCTGCGGTCATCAGTGATATCTTTTCACCAAATAAGATAACGGCCAGAATGACGGCAAATACGACACTGAGTTTATCAATTGGGGTAACCTGAGAAACGTTACCGTTTTTAATTGCCAGAAAGTAAAACAACCATGACAATGCCCCCGCCACACCGCTTAAAACGATAAAAAGTAACGCCTTGCGGTTTGCCAGTATTTCACTAACCAGATGTAATTTTCCTTGTACTACAACGACACCGACAAGAAACAACGCCATAATGACTGCGCGTATTGCTGTTGCTGTATTGGCATCAAGATTTTGCAACCCGATTTTCCCGAAGATAGCGACTAAAGCGGCAGTAAACGCTGATAATAAGGCATAGATAAGCCAGGTGCTCATTGCGAATAAATCCTATATACCCGTCATCTTTCAAGTTGCCTCTTTGTTGGCTGCACTCGTTCACCCCGGTCACATAGTTTGCTATGCTCCCGGGGATTCACTCCCTTGCCGCCGCGATGCATCTTGAAATCTATAGGGTATATTACCTTCATTAAATAAATTAAAGAATAAACTCATTACTAATCCCCATTTTAGTTAGTGAATATTTTGGGCCCGTGAGATAGTTTCCAGTTTTAATCTCGGATACTTCATATAAATCTATAAATAATAATTATCCCCACCGGAGTTTAGCTATTAAACTAAAATACAGTTTTATTTATATGTTTCACTTTGAACATAATATTACAGTTTATTTTGGGATTAAATTAAGCTGAGTTTTTCAGTTAATTGATGACTATTTGAATATACCCGTCATCTTTCAAGTTGCTTCTTTGTTGGCTGCACTCACTCACCCCGGTCACATAGTTATCTATGCTCCCGGGGATTCGCTCCCTTGCCGCCGCGATGCATCTTGAAATCCATAGGGTATAGATAAAGATTGAACTGAAAGGTTTTTATCTGAGATTAAGGACCCTTTTTACCTGTTTTTTTGCCTGTTAAAGTGCTAAGTACTTATGTCATTATGTTGCTTACTAACATCACCAGCATTTGATCTACGTTTAATATGTAATAAAAATGTCATATTTAGTTTGCAATTAATATCTGGTTTGATAATATATTAAAAATAAATTATATATCATTGAATTTACTTTATCGTACAGATTATCCTAGTTCTTGCTTCTACATTTGATTTTTGTAGAGGCAAGGGGATCTTATGTGCTCTCATAAATATTTTAAGTTCTTGGTTTAAAAGATACCAATATAAATAATATAAGAAAATAACAATGAAAAATTTTTCTCTTAATAGTTATACATCCATACCGGCATGTATATGGGGTCTATTTCTTGGGACTTTTGTAACAAGATCAACATCAATGATGGTATGGCCTTTTATATCCATCATACTATATACCAAGTTTCATTTTACTGCATCGATGATTGGATTAGTTCTCTCTTTATCCATTGCGATTTCATCAATATTAAGTTTTTATGCTGGTTACTTCTCTGATAAAGTTGGCCGGGCTAAGATAATCATCATTGGATGTCTTATATCTTCATTGGCATATTTAATATTATGGTTATCTGAACATCAGTCTGGTTTTATTATTGGTACTTTATTAGCGAATATTTCTTGGGCGCTTGTGAATAATCCAATAAAAGCCGTTATCGGCGATGTTATCGAGGAGAAGCAGGTAAGAGAGAATGCCATGTACTTAAGGTATTTATTTCTTAATGCGGGTGCGGTAGTCGGGCCTTATTTAGGCGTAAAATTAAGCATGGATATTCATTCTATCTCTTTTCTGATTGTTTCGATATCCTATGTCATTTTTATGATCCCTGTTTATTTATTTGGTAAGAAAATAAAAATAAACTTAACAAATAATGATGACTTTAAAGGAACGATGAAGGTTTTATTAAATGACCGTGTGTTTTTGATGTTGGTCATCAATAATATTCTCATGATGTTTATTTTTGGTCATTTTGATTCAACTTTGCCACAGTTAATTACTTCATTAGGGTTTAATGGGTATGCTGAGTTTATTGCTTCGCTTATTATGTTACATGCGATAACCATTGTCGTTATGCAGTTACCGTTTTCCATGTTAACGCAAAAAATGGAGTTAGAAACGAAAATAAATATAGGGTCGGTGTTACTCATTTTATCTGAATTAATGTTCTTTATTTCATTCAAGTATTATGATGTTTATTTATTGTGGTATGTAGCTGCTTTTACCATGAGTATCAGTCAAACTATTTTGTTTCCATGTGTGAATGTTTTTATTGATCGTTTGGCACCAAATGATTTACGTGGCGCATATTTTGGTGCAGCGTCACTCTATAGTATCGGTTTTTCTATATCTCCATTGGTTGGTGGTACTGTTATCCAATTATTTAATGGTGGAGTGTTATTTCAATTATTAGCGATATTAAGTGTATTGATGTTGGTAATTTTCTGTCGGATGTTTAAACTAAGGGATAAACATGAAATTAATATTAGAAGAAGTCTCAAATCTTAGACCAACTGAATTACATTGTCCTGTTCGTGTTGAGCAGTTAATAGAGAAAGTTAAACTTGAAGGTTTTTGGACTCAACCAATCTGGATTGATGAAGCAACGTATGTGGTTATTGATGGTCATCATAGACTGGAATTAGCCAAGACACTAAAATTAAGTTGTATTCCTTGTCTGGCATTTGATTATGAGAAGGAGCTGTTGGTTTATTCCCGCAATGAGAATAAAACAATTAATCATCGTGATGTTATTAAGGCGGGTTTAGATAAGCAACCTCTTGGTTATAAACAGACTCGTCATGAGTTTGCCGGGAATGTTATTGAAACACAAATTTCGTTAAAAATGTTAGGGTTTGTCAATGAATAAGCAGTTTTATGATGTGGTAATGTGTGGTGCAGGTCCTGCAAATATTTCATTAATCCCGGATTTATTAAAAGATGAAGCTATAAAAAATTGCCTGATTTTAGAAAAAACAGAGATGGTGGGTTCTGGTTCATTAAAGAAATATAAAATTACCGCGAACTCTTTAGGTAGTGTATTTTTAGAGAAATTTGACGGTTGTGATGATGAGCTTAGTCAATATATAAGATCAACATCGGAATGGGAACATTTTAGTGCCAATAAAGATAAGCCCGTTGAATTGAGATTTGTCGGCCAATATTTGGAGAGAATTGCCCGCTTTATTCAGGAAAACAAATATGGTGATTGGTTTAATATTTTGACTGAAGCGGAAGTGAAAAAAATTAAGCAGAATGAAGAGGGTAACTATGATATAACTTATCATAAAAATAATGAAGATTATATTGTATCCGCGCGAAAAGTACTGTTTAATATAGGTGGAAATCCAAACGAATCCAGATTATTGCATAATAGCAATAATATTACCTCTGGTGATTTTATTAAAGGTTTTTATGATGAGGTTATAAATAAAGGTGATGTAAAAAGTATATCAATATTGGGTTCATCACACAGTTCAGTTTCTTGTTTGATTAGACTTATTGAGCAATTAGAATTTGCAGGAAAAATAAATGTTTTTGTGAATAAAGATTTCAAGTTGTTTTTTGATTCGCCTTCAAGCGCAGAATCTTACGACTACGATTTTACACAGGAAGATATTTGCCCTTTAAGTAACCGAGTTAATAGATATTCAGGTTTAAGATATGATTCTTTTGCTTTTGCACAAGAACTTAAAGAAAGAAAATATAAAAATATTTCTATCTTGAATATTTCAGAAATTTCTGATGATGAAGTTATTAAACTCATTAATTGTGATGATTTATTGATTCACTGTACGGGATATCACTCAAAACTTGTCGAAATTATTGATAAAAATAATATTCCTTTTGAATTTAAAAGTGATAGATATGGTTTGCTAACTAATGAAAAATTAAGTCCTATATCGACGTCAGGTGAAGTACTTAATAATTTTCACACATTTGGTCTGGGATCGGGTGTCAAGACGGGGGGTGAAAATGGTGGAGAGGCGAGTTTTCATGGAAGAATTGACGGGGTTTGGGTATATCAGCATGTTATATATGACATCGTATTTAATTGATATTTAATTCAAAATAAATTTTATATCATTAATGAACTATATTTTAGGTTAATTCCTATTTAACAATAAAAATAACCTTTTAACAGCCATTTATACCCTATGGATTTCAAGATGCGTCGCGACGGCAAGGGAGTGAATCCCCGGGAGCATAGCGAACTATGTGACCGGGGTGAGCGAGCGCAGCCAACAAAGAGGCAACTTGAAAGATAACGGGTATAAAATAATTTATTAAGACTATGCATATGAAAACAGTAATACTTCTCTGTGCCGGAAGAGGCAGTAGATTATCAACTAGAACATCAAATAAACCAAAACCTTTGGTAGAAACAAATCAGATATCATTTATCGATAATGCGCTGAGGAATATCGAATCTGTCGGTATTAAAAAAGTGATTATTGTGGTGGGTTATAAAAGTGATGTTTTAATGTCTCATATTAAACAAAAGACATATAATTTGGATATTGAATTTGTTAATAGTGAAAAGTGGGAATCAACCAATAATATCTATTCTTTATACCTTGCCAGGAATTGGATTAAGCAAGATACGCTGATCCTTGAAGGGGATATCTTCTTTACTAAGAAATGTTTGGAAATTGTCATGTTAAAAGCAGGAGATCTCAATGTCCTTGTTTCTCCTCTTAGTGGCAATATGGAAGGGACTTATGCAAAAATAGATAAAGATAATATTATTGCATTAAATTCTACTAAGGATAGTCATTATCAGGTTGAAGATGGTCAATATAAAACAGTAAATATTTATAATATTTGCACCGCTAATTTTGCTGAATATGTTACTAAAGAGTTAGAAAGTTACATTAATGGTGGATCGACTGGGCTATATTATGAGGATATATTTAAACAGTCTTTACTGAATAATATGGCTGAATTTAAAGCAAGTATTGTTGATCATTCTCAATGGTATGAGGTAGATAATACTTATGATCTTGCTATTTGTGACTTCATTTCAAGTAATAATAAATTAGATCTTGTTCAAAATAGGCATGGTGGATACTGGCGTTACCCTATTATTGACTTTGGCTTAATTTACAATTTCAACTTTCCACCTAAAAAATTGAAAGATGAAATAAAGAATAATTTTGATGAAATATTGTTAAATTATCCTGGCGGGAATCGTTTAGTCGAGCATGCTTTATCTGAATTTATCGGGATAGAAAGAACGCAATTATGTATTTCAAATGGTGCTGCGGAGATAATTAAACGGCTTCCTGATGTTTATACCGGTAAAGTATTAGTTACTGTGCCATCATTTAATGAATATGCTAATTGCTTTGGAAAAGCAAGGACAATATATAGTTATACCAAAGAGCATCGGCAGTTTGAGATAGATATTGATGAAGTATTAACATTAGTAAAGGAAGAACAGCCAGGCGTGGTTGTTATTGAATCACCTAATAATCCGACAGGTAAATTGACACCTATTGATAGTCTGTTATATTTGGCTGGCGAATTGTTGGCATTAAATATCCACTTAATTGTTGATGAATCTTTCTTGGATTTCTCTAAAATGCGTGATGACACAATGTTAACGCATTTAGATAACTATAAGAATTTATCTGTTATTAGAAGCATGAGCAAAACCTTTGGGATTGGTGGTATTCGTATTGGGTATATTGCCACTGCAAATCAGGAATTACTTGGTAAAATAAGAGCTGTGTTACCAATTTGGAATATTAATGGTTTTGCTGAAGAGTTTTTATTGAGATTACCTCAATATAGAGAGAGTTATAAATTAAGCTGTGAAAAAGTGATTAGTGATACGTTAAAATTACAGCAAGAATTAAACTCAATAGAGGGTATTACCGCATTTGAGACAGACTCTAATTTTGTTTACTGTAAATTACATATTTCTGATGCGAAGACGATATCACGGTTACTTTTAGATATTCATGGGCTGTATGTGAAAGAGTGTTCTGGTAAAGGGAATGCAGGCTCTGATCTCTATTTACGTATTTCTTGCAGAACACCAAGCGATAATGAAATTTTAATAAATACATTACGTACAATTATGCAATGGCAAATAAACATTAATGATATTAAAGCGATCAAGAAAGTTAAAGAGGTTTGCGAATGAATAATCCCAAAACAGTGGTAATTTGTGGTAAAGGAGAATTGGCAATTTTCATTTGTCAATATTTCTTAAATCATAAAGAGTATAAAATATCACACGTGGTGGCAGATAAATTCGAACCTGTAAGCACTGATCAGACGTTAATTGATTTCTGTTATCAAAATAATATTGCTGTTATTGAAGATAATAAGGTTGAAAATCTACCCGGCTATGAAAATGGTGATTTCACTTGCGATTTATGTTTTGTCGTATTTCATAAGCGGATATTGCCTTTAAAATTCATTAATTCGTGTAAGAAAATATTAAATATCCATTTGTCTTATTTACCTAAATATCGAGGCGTAAGACCGGTTAATTGGGCTTTGAAAAATGGAGATCAATCGCATGGCGTGACGATCCATGAAATCAACGAAGGTATTGATGCTGGGCCGATTGTGAATCAGATCTCGTTTTCTATTTATCCTGAATTTGAAGAGGTCATTGATACTTATACACGGGCTATTTGCTATGCCAGACAATTATTCCTTGACACGATGCTAATATTGGAAAAAATAACACCAAGACCTCAGATTGATTCAGAGGCAACAATTTATTATGAAAAGGATAATCATAGTCTGGAAGAAAGGATGACATTTACCAAGCAGGCATCGCTCGAATTGCTTAATAAAGCTTAGATAATATACCCTATGGATTTCAAGTTGCATCGCGACGGCAAGGGAGCGAATCCCCGGGAGCATAGATAACGATGTGATCGGGGTGAGTGAGTGCAGCCAACAAAGAGGCAGCTTGAAAGATGACGGGTATAACTAAATACTGGAACGCCCTCTATGCATAACCTCATTGCCACAGATCTTGATGGAACGCTTCTCCTTCAAGGAGATACAATTGGTAAGTTTACCCGTAAAGTGCTTACTGATTTATCAAGTATGGGAAAGCAAATTGTATTTGCCACCGGCAGGCACCATGCTGATGTAAATTCCATTATTGGTGATTTTGATATACCTGTGCATTTGATTACTTCGAATGGTGCCAGATTAACCAGTGCTTGTAAGAACTTGGATATCAGACAACATTTGCCAAGTCACGTCGTAAAAAGAGTGATTGAAGAAACTCAGGCGGATAATGATTTAGTGATCAATATGTATTGTGGTTCTCAATGGTTAACCAATGAAGTGAATCATAATTTTAGCGATTTTAGCCAGAATGATAATTTTAATCCAACATTCAAGTGTGTTGATGAAATGCCTTGTGATGCAGTTGAAAAAGTTTTTTTCATTCATAAGAGTAGAAATCATGATGCATTGGTTAAATTAGAACGCCATTTAATTGATCTCTTTTCTGATAATGTCAGTATTGCTTTTTCATTCCCTTGGTGTCTGGAGGTAATGGGGAGTGGTGTTTCGAAGGGGCAAGCTTTAATTCAGCTCGCTGGTTTTCTTGGTATCCCAATGAATAAAACGATTGCATTTGGTGACGGTATGAATGATGTGGAAATGCTTTCAACCGTAGCTAAAGGGGTCATCATGGGAACGGCGCATAATAGGGTAAAACAAGCGCTTCCTGATGCCGATATTATTGGTTCTTGTTGTGAAGAGTCTGTGGCTCATTATTTATCTGAAAATATGTGCTAGGCAAACTTGGGGCGTTAGGATTCAAATCTTGGCGCCCTTTGCCAATAGCTGAGCTGGCTCTATCTTTTGTTCTCTGTTCGCTGAAACATATATCCCGTGTATTAGTTGTTTTTTAAAATTATTTCTATTGATTTCATTTACAAGTTAATATACCCAATGGATTTCAAGATGGATCGCGACGGCAAGGGAGAGAATCCCCGGGAGCATATACCCAATAGATTTCAAGTTGCATCGCGACGGCAAGGGAGAGAATCCCTGGGAGCATAGATAACTATGTGACCGGGGTGAGCGAGTGCAGCCAACAAAGAAGCAGCTTGAAAGATGACGGGTATAG
>NZ_JAJAFZ010000027.1:0-56904 GCF_025384895.1 Photorhabdus kayaii | reverse complement strand
CAAACATAAGATACGACTTTACAAATTACCGCCCACAATCCTGCCATTGCTCATGTAAAACCGTTAGTGCTTTATTAGCTTGTTGCCAACGTTTTGAATTCTTTAACTCATTCAGACTGTATTGACCACCTCGATGATACAATTCTGATAATTTTTCTACTTTGGTCAAAGGCAGATTATCAAGCACACTAACTGCTCCATCACGGTTATTACATATTAAAATTATGTCACAACCTGCATTGAGAGCAGTCTGTCCGCGTTCAATATAACTTCCCATCATTGCCGCCCCTTCCATAGAGAGATCATCGGAAAATACCACGCCATTAAAGCCCAATTGCTGACGCAGCACTGATTTTAACCAATATGACGACCCGCTGGCGGGATGTTCATCTACCTGAGAATAGATCACATGAGCCGGCATAATCGCATCCAATAAATTACGCTGGATAAAATCACGGAAAATAGACATGTCATGATGACAAATCGCTTCTAACGGGCGATCATCACAGGGAGTTTCTTTATGAGAATCAGCATCGACAGCACCATGCCCCGGAAAATGTTTACCCGTCGATTTCATTCCGGCAGAACGCATGCCTTTAATAAAGTACTCCGCCATCATCTTGGCCTGTTCAGGATCTTCATGGAATGAACGTTCACCAATAGCCACACACTGGTGACCTAAATCCAATACCGGCGCAAAGCTGATATCGATATCCATAGCAATCATTTCAGACGCCATCAACCAGCCCGCCTCTTCCGCCAATTGGGTGCCATTGAGATTGTCACTCAATCCAGCAAAAGATTGAGCCGCCGGTAAACAAGTGAAACCTTCGCGAAAACGCTGAACTCTGCCGCCTTCTTGATCAACAGCAATCACAAGACGATGACGAGAAGCCTTACGAATCTGACGGACTAATTCTCGTAATTGCTCAACATCATAAAAATTGCGGGTAAACAGAATTAATCCGCCCACTAATGGATGTTGCAAAATTTCCTTTTCTTCATTATCCAATTCATAACCGACAACATCTAACATGATCGGACCCATAACATTCCTCGCTTATATTCATATTACTGCAATCAATGCAGCTTAAAACGTTATACCCTTTATCCTTCAAGTTGCCTCTTTGTTGGCTGCACTCACCCACCCCGGTCACATAGTTATCTATGCTCCCGGGGATTCGCTCCCTTGCCGTCGCGATCCACCTTGAAATCCATAGGGTATAGACCAAAAGAGAGGCGCAACGGTTGTGCTAGTTCTAAAAAGTGTGGATCACCACTCTGTTTCCAGCGCACTTCAAACCACATTAAAATCATGTAATCAACCCAAGGTTGCCAACGTTTAATTTGACGTTCTAATAGTGTCCGGTTTAAATATCCTGATGGCTGACTACAATAGTAATTCAAAAAATCCTGCTGCTGCGGCTCATCCCAATGATCAGTGCGAAACAACGCCGCTAACGCAAATCCAATATCAGTATCAGTTGCATATTCCCAATCAATGAGTTTCAACCCTTGAGAGGTATTAAGCAAATTACCACAATGCACGTCCATATGAACGGGTGATAATTTTAGTATTGAAGGCATCGGAGATGACATAAAACGTTTATGCAGCCGCAACCAACAGGGAGTAAGACGCGCTTTATCAATTTGCAACCAATGGCTTTCTAGCTGATGCCTCAGTTGAAGCCGGTAACCAAACAGAGGCTGGTGATGCAAAATAGCCAATAATGCCGCCAGTTTTTGCAAAAATTCAGGCTGAGAAAACTCATTTTGCCCAATAATATGACCAGGCAACCACTCCAACAATAGCCAGTGAGGAACCATTGCTATGACTTGCGGAGCAATTTTTACTTGGCTGAGATGGCGTAAAATGGCGCTTTCACGTTGACGATTAACGCCAAGCTGTTTCGCCTGCTGCCCCTGCCTGCGGCCGACAATATGATATTCACCATTGGTGGCATAATAACTCTCATTCGTCAGCCCACTTAACGGTCTTATCTCCCAATCGTTTACTGCGGTATGCGGCCATTGTTTGCACAATGCCTGCAATAAACAATTATGATTATTTAACGTCACCGTGCCCTGACCAAAGAATCTCACCCGTCTTTACCAGCATCAGTTGCATGACGATATCACGCTTATCACTGTTACCTGAAACTATGGAATAGAAAACATAATCCGCATTCAAATAACGCGCCAGACCAATCGCTTTACTACGCAATCCCAAGCTATCCTCTTCAGATAAGCCCAGAGATTGACGGGCATTTTGTACCTGATTTTGTGGTATTAATTCAAAAACATGCTCGCTACTGAGAGCCTGACGCAAAACATCGGTTGCTTGCATGGTTTGTAATGCGCCGTTAGTATTGTTTTTCACTGTATCAACTAATAGTAACTTCGCGTTTTCCAGCCCATGAGCCTTAACGAGTTGCTCTACTAATGGTTGCACTGTACTTTCCCAGTCAATCGCGCTCATTTTAGGCGGCTCTGGTACTTTTTCAGATGGCGGTGTCGGTTTTTCCGATGGGGTCACTGGTACAACCGGCGTCGGAGGTTCAGGCTGCTCCGGTGGCAAGGATGGACATCCCGCCAAAAACATAACCGATAGTGCTACAAAAAGAATTCTTTTCATCAACCTATTCCAATTACAGAGTTTTAAAAAACAGATAAGTTTTTGCTGTGACACCAGCAACAAATTATCAGTTCAACTCCAATGATAAATTTGCAGCATTTATTTAAAAAATCGAGATATTCAGAGGCCGGCTTAAAATAAACATCCCCTGAATATCTGCCTATGTCCATGAATTTCAGTACTTCACATTGACTTCATCAACAACGGCCCTAAATGGCGACCACCAACCAAATGCATATGAATATGATAAACCTCCTGCCCCGCATGGCGATTACAGTTCATAATCAAACGATATCCATCTTCAGCAATGCCTTCTTGTTCAGCAATTTTTGCTGCAACTGTCATCATTCGACCTAATGCTGCTTCATGCTCCGGTTTAACATCGTTCACTGTTGGGATCAGAACATTTGGAATAATCAAAATATGAGTCGGAGCCTGTGGAGAAATATCGCGGAATGCAGTGACTAACTCGTCCTGATAAACAATATCAGACGGTATTTCACGGCGAATAATTTTACTGAAAATAGTTTCTTCTGCCATCACATTTTCCTTTTATAAAAAAACAACAGATATATGAGCGCTTACAAACCAAAGATTCAAGTTGATAAATCAAATTTTGTCTACATCAATATGAAATAAATCGCAAAAATTCTGTGTGGTCACTTCTGCCAATGCCTCAATACTCACCCCCTTGAGTACAGCCATATATTCCGCAACATCACGCACATAAGCAGGCTGGTTTTCTTTACCACGATGAGGCACAGGTGCAAGATAAGGAGAATCGGTTTCAATCAGAATACGATCCAATGGTACATATCTTGCTGCTTCACGAATTGGCTCCGCATTACGGAAAGTAACAATACCAGAGAATGAAATATAGAAGCCTAAATCCAGTAATTCTCTAGCGGTATCTTTATCTTCGGTAAAACAGTGCAAAACACCACCACATTCTCGTGCCTGTTCTTCACGTAATACTCTCAAAGTATCATCACGGGCACTACGGGTATGAACGATAACAGGCTTGTTGAGTTTGCGTCCGATACGGATATGTTCACGAAATGAGGTTCGCTGTAATTCAGCATTATCCTGTTGATAATAGTAATCCAGCCCAGTTTCACCTAGTGCAACAACTTCATTCCCGGCTGCTAAACGCGCTAACTCATCAAAATTATAACCTTCATCCAAGTTAAGTGGATGAATACCACAGGAAAATACGATATTTTCCCGTTCACCAATTAGGGTTTTCATTTGCTGGAAACCGGGTAGCGTCGTCGCTACTGCCAGCATAAATTTAACCTCCCGATCTGCCGCTTTCGCAACAACATCATCTACATTTTTATGTAGGTTTTCATAATCGAGACAATCGAGATGACAATGCGAATCAACTAACAACATATTTAAACTCGTATACAAAAAGATTTCAGGGTTATGAAGTAAACTGTTTTTCCCAATTGAGCAACTGTTCTGCCAGTAACAATTCCCAATTTACGCCCACGACTGAAAGCAACTGATGACGACAAGACATCCACTCATCAACGCTTTGCAGTAAAACAGCCATAGTATGCATGGAACTCAATTGATAAATCAGCGTTTGTTGATCCTGATTGATACAATAACGCTGTAACTGCTGTTGCCACTTCACCGCATCAAATAACAAACTGATAAGCCAATGAAGGCGTTGCGGCGCATTTTCATGATTCAGTTGGGGTAAAAGTGACAAAGCATCACGTTTATCCAAAGCCTGTTTAACAGCCTGGCAAAACTGTTCCCGTATCTGCCATTGCTCCGGTTGCAACAATTGTTCTGCTGCTACAGGTGCTCCCTGAGACAATTTCAAGGCTGTCATTGCATCGACCGAAGAAATTAAAGGCAACTGTTTTTGCAACCAATAAAGGCTACTTTCCGTCTCAGGTACCGGCAGAAAATAGTAAAAACAGCGGCTGCGTAAAGTAGCCAAAAGACTGGACGGCTGCCGACATTTCAGAAGAAAATAGGTATGTTCCGGCGGCTCTTCCAACGTTTTCAATAATGCATTGGCAGCCGCATCTGTCAGACATTCAGTCAAAGGTAACCAGACAATTTTTACCCCACCTTGCTGAGAACGGCTATAGAGCTTTTCCGTAATTTGCCGTACCGCTTCCACACCAACACTGGTTTTACCCTTCTCCGGCGACATAATATGCCAATCAGGATGAGTTTCTGCCATCATCAGATGACAGCTATGACACTTTCCACAACTTTTCATCCCCTGTCTATTCCGACACATTAACCATCGGCTTAATCCATAGATCAACACATCGGCCCCAGTACCTGCATTAGCATGAACCAATAAAGCATGATGGCCTCGTCCTTGCTGATGAGATTCCACCAACTGACGATATGCCTGATTAAGCCACGGATACCAATTCATTTAGCCATTTTCCTACCGCTTCAGCCATTGCCCAAGCACCTGGCAAATATCGGCTTGTACTTGCTCTATTGGTTGAGCCGCATCAACGGTCACAATACGCTTATCCTGTGCTGCAAACTCCAGGTAACGACTGCGAGTACGATCAAAAAAATCTATCGACTCTTTTTCAATTCGGTCTAACTCTCCACGCTCACGGGCACGCAGTAAACCAATTTGAGGAGGAAGATCGAGATAAATAGTCAGGTCAGGACGAAAATCACCCAGCACAGTATCACGTAGCGAAGTCATCAAGTTTTTATCAATACCACGCCCTCCCCCTTGATACGCCTGGGAAGAGAGGTCATGACGATCACCCACAACCCATGTACCACGGGCCAAAGCAGGTTTAATCACATTTTCGACTAATTGAACTCTGGCTGCATATAACATTAACACCTCTGCTTTATCCGTCAGAGGTTCACCTTCAACACCTTGTTTAATTAACCCACGTAATTTTTCTGCCAGAGGTGTTCCACCCGGTTCACGGGTAAAAATTAAATTCTGAATACCGTGCTGCTGCAATATGTCAACGACTGTTTTCATCGCTGACGTTTTTCCTGCGCCTTCCAGCCCTTCAATAACAATAAATTTGCCGTTCATTTGTCCTGTTTTAACCTCTGACGGTAAATATTTACCGCCTTGTTATGCGCAGCCAGATTGGTTGTAAAAGTATGACCACCTTTGCCATTCGCCACAAAATAGAGAAATTCGGTTTTTGCCGGGTGTGCAGCCGCTTTTATAGAAGCAAGGCCAGGCATTGCAATCGGTGTAGGGGGCAAACCATTAATCATATAAGTATTGTAGGGCGTCAATGTCGTTAAATCTTTACGAAAAATAGTGCCTGTATATTTTTCACCTAAACCATAAATCACTGTCGGATCAGTTTGAAGTCGCATATTCAACCGTAAGCGATTAATAAACACAGAAGCAACTTTTGTCCGCTCAGCCTCAACACCGGTCTCTTTTTCAATAATCGACGCCATAATCAACATTTCATAAGCATTATTATAGGGCAGATTTTTGTCGCGACCTTCCCATTCCTCTTCCAGCGTCATTTTCATCTGTCGATATGCTCGTTTCAGCAATGTTACATCGCTTGTGCCTGCCGTATAGTGATAGGTATCAGGATAAAGCCACCCTTCCAGAGTATCTGTATCTTTAATATCGAGTATTTCAGCCAATTCCTGAGCATCTTTATTATCCAATTCATGTTTAAGATATTCAGATTGCTGTAGTATTTTCCACCAGTCAGATAAACGGCTACCTTCAACAAAACGAACCGTAAATTGCGCTTCTTTACCACTAGAGAATAATTGCAACATTTCCCGTAAAGTCATTTCTCGTGTTAATTGGTAAGTTCCCGCCTTGAACTCGGCAAGTTTTGGCTCCAACCTTAATAACCAAGGGAAAATATGACTATCTTCAATCAGGTTATCCCGAACCAGTAACGCTTCCAAACCATGACGACCAATACCTGCTGGCAGAGTAAATATTCGATCCTGTTTAATTGTTAGTGTTTGATCCGCAAATTTTTCAACTTTTTCATAGCCAGCATAGAGTAATATCGCTGCCGTAATGACAATCAAAGTCAATAGGGCAAAAAGGCGTTTTTTCCATTTCATCAATTAATCTAATCACTTAAACACATTGTTCACTTAAACACACGGTTCGCTTAAATACGTCGTGAATTACAACTTCAGACATTCAGGAAGCAAATATTTATACAGTTCCCTTGACTGATATTTCCATCCGGGCTGATTTTCATGAGCTTGAATTTCTTTGACAGATATCACTGGCATTAAAGAATTACAAACTATCACTTCATCTGCATCAGCCAATGTTTCGGGATAACAGCTTACACAAGAAAAGTGATAATCGCTTTCCGATAATAACGCGATTATTCTTTCCCGCATCACACCTTCGATACCACAGCCTCGTAAATCAGGAGTATACACATCTTTTCCTTTACGCCAGAAAATGTTTGCAGTACAGCATTCAACCAGCAAACCATCAGTATCAAGTACCAGAGCTTCATCAGCATTTGATTTTTCGATAAATGTTTTAATCAATATCTGTTCTAATCGATTAAGGTGTTTAATTCCGGCAAGATAGGGGTTTATTCCCATCGGTACCGGACTGAGCACCATAGATAAACCTTCCTGACGCTGTTTCAAATACTTATCGGGATAAGGACTCAGAGACAAGATCTGATTAGGTTGCGTAAACCCCTGAGCACTATAGCCACGCCCTCCGGTTCCACGGGAAATAATAACTTTAAGTACACCTTGTTCAGTCGTGGAGACAATCTGTCTTATATGGCTTTCAAGCTGTTGCCAATCGGGTTGTGGAAGATATAACCTTTCAACGCCTTTTTGTAATCTTTGGATATGTAGTGACAACAAAGCGGCCTGCCCCTGTTCTATTTTTACTGTTGTGAAGCAACCATCACCGAATTGAACTGAACGATCATTGGCCGGTAAATAGTCGCACTGCTCTCCATTAATCCAATACATATAATTTTGTTCTTAATTATTCAAAAAGGCATTTCAATGCAATTTATCAACAAGCGATATCATAGTATATCGCTGATACGAGTGCAAAAATGTCCATGATTCTTGCCACAAAAAAAGCTCCAATAATTATTAACTATTGGAGCTCTCTATACTATCGCCTTAAAGTATTTACAAAATCATATACCCGTTATCTTTCAAGGTGCCTCTTTGTTGGCTGCACTCGCTCACCCCGGTCACATAGTTACCTATGCTCCCGGGGATTCACTCCCTTGCCGTCGCGATCCATCTTGAAATCCATTGGGTATACTAAGCGGAACTCAACCGTATTTTTCTGTAATATCAGGCGCTACCTGTTAATCAGGTTTAATCTTACGGAAAATTAGTGAGCCGTTAGTGCCACCGAAACCGAAAGAATTACACAATGCATATTCCATCCCCTCTACCTTACGGGACTCATTTGGCACGAAATCCAGACGGCAGTTCTCATCCTGATTTTCCAGGTTGATAGTCGGCGGAACAACTTGATCACGTAATGCCAGGATAGTGAAAATAGATTCAACCGCCCCCGCAGCACCCAACAAATGACCCGTCATTGATTTGGTAGAACTCACTAAAACATCAGTGCCTTCACCAAACACGGACTCAACTGCATGGGCTTCCGCTAAGTCGCCAGCAGATGTTGAAGTACCGTGAGCATTAATATATCCCACTTGCTTGGTAGTGATACCGGCATCTTTCAGCGCATTTTCCATCGCCAACGCAGCACCTGCACCATTTTCTGGTGGTGACGTCATATGATAAGCATCGCTGCTCATGCCAAAGCCAACGATTTCTGCGTAAATTTTCGCACCACGCCTCTTCGCATGCCCATATTCTTCCAGTACCAAGATACCTGCACCATCCCCCAGAACAAAGCCATCACGGTCTTTATCCCACGGACGACTTGCACCTTGTGGATTATCGTTACGGGTAGATAAAGCACGGGCAGCACCAAAACCACCAACCCCCAGAGGAGTACTGGCTTTTTCTGCACCACCGGCCAGCATAATGTCAGCATCATTATAAGCAATAATACGGGCAGCATGACCAATATTATGTACACCTGACGTACATGCTGTGGCGATAGAAATACTTGGGCCACGCAAACCGTAAATAATACTCAGATGACCTGCTACCATATTTACGATCGTAGAAGGTACGAAGAACGGGCTGATCTTACGAGGACCACTCGCCACCAACGCCCCGTGATTTTCTTCAATCAGACCCAAACCACCAATACCAGAACCAATAGCAGCACCAAAACGACTAGCATTGGCTTCTGTTACTTCAATTCCAGAATCTTCAATGGCTTGCACACCTGCTGCAATACCATATTGAATGAAATCATCCATTTTTCGTGCATCCTTGCGCGAAATATTGAAATCTTCATGATTAAAATCTTTAACCAGACCAGCAAACTTAGTTGCATGGTGACTGGTGTCAAAATGGTCAATAAGGCTGATACCACTCTGTCCGGCACAAACAGCTTTCCAAGAAGATTCAGCTGTATTACCGACAGGAGATAACATGCCTAGTCCGGTCACAACTACTCGACGCTTAGACACGCTTATCCTCCAAGGAGGGAAATTATTTAGGGCAGAAACATAGGCGGTCGAATGACCGCCTAGGTGTGTTCACTTATTCGCTTTGGTTCTGGACGTAATCAATAGCTGCCTGAACTGTAGTGATCTTTTCTGCTTCTTCATCTGGAATTTCGATATCGAACTCTTCTTCCAGCGCCATTACCAGTTCAACTGTGTCAAGAGAATCAGCGCCCAAGTCATCTACAAAAGAAGCTGAATTAATAACTTCTTCCTCTTTAACACCAAGTTGTTCAACGATGATTTTTTTAACGCGTTCTTCAATAGTGCTCATGCTATTAAATTTCCTATCAAAATTCGCTTTCGCGATGGTTTTCGTAGTTTATAAAATACAGGAAAAGATGCAACCCAATCCCGGCTGGTCGAACCACAAACTTGCTCTATTTTGCGTTATTTGACACAAAAAATGCAACTGGTTCGCTCATTTTTTAGTTCATATACATGCCGCCATTGACATGTAATGTTTCGCCTGTGATGTAAGCCGCTTCATCAGAAGCGAAGAAAGCCACAGCACTAGCAATTTCTTTTGCATCCCCAAGCCGCTTAGCGGGGATATCTTTTGAAAAGTTCGCCAACTGCTCTTCTGGCAATGCTTTTAGCATATCAGTTTCAATAAGCCCTGGCGCAACAACGTTAACAGTAATACCACGGGAAATCACTTCCCGAGCCAATGTCTTGCTGAAACCAACAAGCCCTGCTTTCGCCGCTGCATAGCTTGCCTGCCCAACATTCCCCATCGATCCAACAACAGAACCAACAGAGATGATACGACCGTGACGTTTTTTTATCATAAAGCGCATCGCCGCTTTTGACATACGGAAAACGGATGAAAGATTAGTGTCAATAATATGCTGCCACTCATCATCCTTTATACGCATCACCAGATTATCACCGGTGATACCCGCATTATTCACTAAAATATCAAGCCCGCCACACTCTGTTCGGATGGTAGACATAAGCTGTTCAATCGATTCCGGATCAGTGACATCCAGTACAAAACCTTTACCTTTTTCACCAAGGTAAGCACTGATGACTTCAGCGCCTTTATCGCTTGTTGCTGTACCAATGATATAGGCTCCACGCTCTGCTAATAGCTCAGCAGTTGCACGGCCTATCCCACGGCTAGCACCTGTTACTAATGCAATCTTTCCATCTAATCTCATATTGCCCTCAATTATTTTCCAATGCAGTTATTAGTGTAGCTGTGTCATTAACTGCTGCTGCGCTTAAGGTATTGACAATTCGTTTAGTTAAACCTGTCAAAACTCTACCTGGCCCTATTTCTAATAGCTGCCCAACACCCTGTCCAGCAATAAATTCAACTGCTTCTCTCCAACGGACAGGATTATAGAGTTGTCGTACCAGTGCATCACGGATAGCTTCAGCAGATTGTTCTATTTTCACATCAACATTATTTACCACCGGGAACTGAGGATGGCTAAATTCAATTCCTTCCAAAACAACTGCCAGCTTATCTGCGGCGGGTTTCATCAGTGCACAATGCGACGGTACACTGACTGCCAAAGGCAGCGCACGTTTCGCACCTGCTGCTTTACATGCATCACCAGCACGCTCTACCGCCTCTTTCTCACCCGCAATAACAACCTGACCAGGTGAGTTAAAGTTAACTGGAGAAACAATTTGCCCCTGAGCTACTTCTTTACAGGCACGATCAATGGATTCATTATCTAAACCAATAATAACATACATTGCACCAGTGCCTTCAGGTACAGCTTCTTGCATCAATTTGCCACGCAGTTCAACAAGTCTAATGGCTTGTTTGAAATCAATGACACCTGCACAAACCAGTGCAGAATATTCACCAAGGCTATGTCCAACCATCAGTGATGGTGCTTTTCCACCTTTTTCCTGCCAAACCCGCCAGATAGCAACCGATGCGGCCAACAACGCGGGTTGAGTTTGCCATGTTTTATTCAGTTCTTCTTCTGGCCCCTGTTGAACTAGAGCCCAGAGATCATATCCCAGCACATCAGACGCTTCAGCGAAAGTTTGCTCGACAACCGGGAACGCTGTAGCCAAATCGGCCAACATACCAAGGTCTTGAGAACCCTGACCAGGAAATACCATTGCAAATTCAGACATAGACATGCTCATCTTCCTGTCAAATTAAAAACGTATCAGTGCTGAACCCCAAGTAAGGCCACCACCAAAAGCCTCAATTAAGATTAACTGACCGCGCTTAATCCGGCCATCACGTACTGCTTCATCAAATGCTGTGGGTACCGATGCCGCAGAAGTATTACCGTAACGATCCAGCGTTACCACTACTTTATCCATTGTCATGTTTAATTTTTTAGCTGTCGCTGCGATAATACGCAAATTAGCCTGATGAGGTACCAGCCAATCCAACTCACTATATGGTAAGTTATTTGCTTCTAAAGTCTCATCAACTATGTTAGCCAATTCACGGACTGCAATCTTAAATACTTCATTACCGATCATACTAGCATACGCGGGTTCTTTTAGATTCTGGCGCTCCTGATAAGGCAATACCAACAATTCACCATAGCTACCATTTGCATGAAGGTGAGTTGAAAGAATTCCTGGCTCATTAGAAGCCCCTACCACCATAGCACCTGCACCATCGCCAAACAGGACAAGTGTTCCGCGATCTTCTGGATCAAGTGTTCTGGTAATAGAATCAGAACCAATAACCAATGCATGTTTTGCCGCACCGGTTTTAATAAACTTATCAGCAATACTCAGTGCATAAACAAAACCAGAACAAGCAGCAGAAATATCAAAAGCCGCTGAATTTTGGGTACCCAACATGTGCTGAATTTGGCACGCAGAACTGGGGAAAGCATGGGTGGATGAAGCTGTTGCAACAATGATTAAATCAATCTGCTCTTTATCAATGCCCGACATTTCAATTGCTTTCTTTGCAGCCCGGAACCCCATAACCGCAACAGTTTCATCATCAGTAGCAATACGACGTTCGCGGACACCTGTACGGGTAATAATCCACTCATCAGAAGTATCCACCATTTTTTCTAAATCAGCATTAGTACGCACTTGCGCAGGTAGATAACTACCTGTACCTAAAATTTTTGTATACATGTATGTTCAGTCACTCTTGGGTAATGCTGTTTCCAGGCGTGCAGCAATTCTATCAGGAACCTGCCTTTCAACGGCCTGAACAGCCTGTTCGATTGCGGCCTTAAACGCATGCTCATTAGCCGCCCCATGGCTTTTGATTACAATTCCATATAATCCTAACAGACATGCGCCATTATACTGGTCAGGGTTCAGGTGACCGAAGCGTTTTGTCATCCGTTTTTGCAGCCAATTCTTGACTATTTTCAACAACCAGGAAAATTTTTTCTTTTGTCCATCCGATGATTTAAGCAGGGATAAAATAACTCTGATCGCCCCTTCCATCGTTTTTAACGTCACGTTACCTGCGAAGCCGTCACATACCAATACATCACTTTTACCTGTCAGTAATTCATCACCTTCCAGATAACCAATGTAATTTATCGTCGGAATGCGCTTTAAAATAGTGGCGGCTTCGCGGATATTATCCAGCCCTTTACTCTCTTCCGTACCAATGTTAAGCAATGCTACCGCGGGATTAACCACCCCCACGACTTCCTCGGCCATTACTGAACCCATAATGGCGAATTGCACCAACATGCGGCTATCGCAATTAACATTGGCACCTAAATCCAATACGACAGTTTGCCGCTGTTTCAGGTTTGGCAACACGGTCATCAAAGCAGGTCTTTCAATGCCTTCTATCGATTTTAGCATCAATTTAGATAACCCCATCAATACTCCGGTATTCCCTGCACTGATACACGCCTGCGCTTCACCTGATTTCACTAAATCCAGGGCAATACGCATTGACGTTCCTCGGCTGTTACGAATCGCTTGCGACGGTTTCGCATCATTAGCCACAACCCGTTCAGCAGGAACCACTTGTAAACGACTGAGCAACTCAGCATCACTATTTACAAGCATCGGAGAAATGATATCGGGGATTCCGACCAGCAATAATTTAAGTCTAGGGTTAGACGCCAGTGCCTGCAATGCAGCAGGCACCGTAACGCGAGGACCAAAGTCCCCGCTCATGGCATCTAACGCTAAAGTCAGATTAGTCAAGGTATCAACTTGCTAATGACTGGCGGAGATTATTTGTTGATGACTTTGCGGCCACGGTAGTAGCCATCAGCAGTCACATGGTGACGCAGGTGAGTTTCACCAGAAGTTTTATCTACAGATAGTAATGGTGCAGTCAGTGCATCATGAGAACGACGCATACCACGTTTAGAACGAGTTGGTTTATTCTGTTGTACGGCCATTGACCTTACTCCTTAAGTACTTTTCTTTAAACTGGCTAATACGGCAAATGGGTTTGGTTTTTCAGCCTCTAGAGGTAATTCACCAAACACCATGTCCGCTTCGGACACTTCACAGTGTTCAGAATCATGTACCGGAACTACCGGCAGAGAAAGAATTATTTCATCTTCAATCATTGCCAGCAAATCTATTTCGCCAAATTCGTTAACGTTAATTGGCTCATACTCTTCCGGTAATGCTTCAGCCTGTTCATCTTTGACGACCGGGCTAAAACAATATGTTATGTGAACGTGATGGCTGAAATTACCGCCACAACGCTGACATTCAAGCGTAACATCCACATCGGAATGCCCACGCACAACCGCCAGACGTTGGTTATCTATCTGAAACGATAAAACGCTGTCTACATCATTGTCCACGCTAACCACAGATTCCGCGATACGCAAAACTTGCTCAGGTGAATAACTGCCTGCGTAGTCTAATCGTTTCTGAGCGGCGCGAAGCGCATCAATGGTCAGGGGTAATTTTACCTTTTGCATAAGGCGCGCATATTATCTTTGTAATGAGATATAGTCAAAGAAAAAGGCCACACATCTGCACCTTTCCGCCAAATATTCGCTTATTAAGCTGTGCCTAGTTTAAAATGCCTGCAATTATTTCGCCATGTCTTTTGGAAAAATTATGACACAAATCATTTTAGCTTCCACATCAGCTTATCGCCGCATGTTACTGGAAAAACTTCGTTTACCCTTTATATGCGCAGCGCCTAATACTGATGAAACACCTCGAATGAATGAAAATGCAGAACAACTCGTTATGCGTTTGGCGCAAGCCAAGGCACAGGCATTACAAACAAAATATTCTCAGCATTTGATTATTGGTTCTGATCAAGTTTGTGTTATTAACGGCGAAATCACCGGCAAGCCCCACAGTCTTGAAAATGCATTTAAACAATTACGGCAAGCCAGTGGTCATTGCGTCACCTTTTATACCGGCATTTCTCTCTTTAACAGCAAAACAGGAATAACTGATACACGTTGTGAATTATTCAATGTCTATTTTAGAGAACTGGCTGATGATGAAATCTGGGCTTATTTAACTGCGGAAAACCCTCTTAATTGTGCCGGAAGCTTTAAAAGCGAAGGGTTAGGAATCACTTTATTTGAACGACTTGAAGGGAAAGATCCGAATACGCTGATAGGTTTACCATTAATTACATTGACTGAATTATTAATCCGCCAGGGGGTAAACCCACTGACGGCGATAGGTTAATTACTGTGATTCTGACGTAGCGTTTTTATACAATAGCGCAATTGCTCATCCATCGGTGCTTCAAGACGTAATGTCTCCCCCGTCGAGGGATGAGTAAATTTTATCGCACTGGCATGCAAGAATAGGCGGTTAAGGCCCGTAGCTGACAGTTGCGAATCAAAAACTTTATCCCCATAGCGATCATCAAAAGCGATCGGATGCCCAGCATATTGAGTGTGAACACGGATTTGATGAGTTCGACCCGTTACCGGACTGGCTTTCACTAACGTTGCATTGGCAAAACGCTCTTCTACTTTAAAACGCGTTTCAGAAGGCTTACCTTCACTGTTTACTTTAACAATCCGCTCACCACTTTGCTGGATATTTTTCAGCAATGGAGCCTGAACAACCTTACAATGTGATTGCCATTGTCCTCGTACTAAAGCCAGATAATCTTTCTGCATCTGTTTAAGGCGTAATTGCTCATGCAAGGCCCGTAAAGCTGAGCGTTTTTTAGCAATTAACAAAATTCCAGAGGTATCACGATCTAAACGATGCACTAATTCGAGGAATTTTGCTTCCGGACGCAAAACCCGCAATCCTTCAATAACACCAAAACTTAAACCACTACCGCCATGAACGGCCGTACCAGAAGGTTTATTGAGCACCAGAATATAGTCATCTTCGTATAAGATACAATCGTCTAATGCAGCGACTTTATCCAGTTTAGCTGAAACTGACGCTTCTTGCCGTTCTGCAACCCGAACCGGTGGAATTCTGACAACATCCCCCGCAGACAATTTATACTCAGGTTTTATCCTGCCTTTATTTACCCGCACTTCCCCCTTACGCACAATCCGGTAAATCATGCTCTTAGGAACACCCTTCAAACGCGCTAATAAAAAATTATCAACTCGCTGTCCAGCTTCATCGTCATCAATAGTGACAAATTGTACAACTTGATTATTCGTTTTCATGATAGCAATTTTAATTATCACTCAAGCAGAGTGCTACTCATTTTTAAATATGTGTAAAAATCACGCATACTTTCCGGTTGTTACCTTCCCTACTTTAAGATAAAGATTAAATATTAACTATTTCTTCCTATTTCATCAGAAAAACCGCTTAAAGACATAAAGTCACCTTGCTATCACCCCAACAGCAATGGAATAATACGTAGCCATCATCAGTTTTTTAAACCTGAATGGCGAAGTTAAACGTTTGTTCTTCATTTGATTGCACAAAAACGCAGCAATGGCGTAAGACGTACTGGGAAATCAAATAATTAGCGGGCTACGGGTAGCAGTTTACTGGAATTGGATCAAATCAGCTTCATTTATATTTGCAGATTATTCCTAGAAAAGGGTACTGTTTTCTAAGTGAAAATTCAGACCTGCCGAAAATATGCGTCTCTATACAAACGACAACCGGGAGGTTGGCGGATTTGTAAAAGACACGAGACCATCGGTTACCAGTCGCTCATCTATATTTGCCCGTAGCTCTATAACTAATGTAAAAAATAATGAGTAAGTTACAATGAAAAGAATGCTAATCAACGCAACTCAGCAAGAAGAGTTGCGTGTTGCTCTGGTTGACGGGCAACGCCTTTATGATTTGGATATCGAAAGCCCAGGACACGAGCAAAAAAAAGCAAATATCTACAAAGGTAAAATCACCCGAATTGAACCTAGTCTGGAAGCTGCTTTTGTTGACTACGGCGCTGAACGGCATGGTTTCCTTCCTATTAAAGAAATAGCCCGCGAATATTTTCCCAATAACTACCATCCTCACGGTCGCCCTAATATCAAAGATGTTTTAAGGGAAGGCCAGGAAGTTATCGTTCAAGTCGATAAAGAAGAACGTGGTAATAAAGGGGCCGCCTTAACCACTTTTATCAGTCTGGCGGGCAGTTATCTGGTACTAATGCCTAATAACCCTCGCGCGGGCGGTATTTCCCGCCGTATCGAAGGAGATGACCGCACAGAACTGAAAGAAGCTTTGGCATCGTTAGAAGTGCCAGAAGGAATGGGACTGATCGTCCGCACTGCGGGTGTCGGTAAGTCCGCAGAAGCACTACAGTGGGATTTATCATTCCGCCTTAAACACTGGGAAGCGATCAAAAAAGCCGCCGAAAACCGCTCTGCCCCCTTCTTAATCCATCAAGAAAGTAATGTCATCGTCCGTGCTTTCCGCGACTATTTGCGCCCAGACATCGGTGAAATCCTAATCGACAATCCCAAGGTTCTCGATCTGGCACGGCAACATATCACTGCACTTGGCCGCCCGGATTTCACCAGTAAAATTAAGCTGTATAGTGGTGAGGTTCCCCTATTCAGCCATTATCAAATTGAATCACAGATTGAATCTGCATTTCAGCGTGAAGTTCGTCTGCCATCAGGCGGTGCTGTGGTTATCGATACCACAGAAGCATTAACTGCGATCGATATTAACTCTTCCCGTGCAACACGCGGAGGAGATATCGAAGAGACGGCTTTTAATACCAACCTTGAAGCAGCGGATGAAATTGCCCGTCAATTACGCCTGCGTGACCTTGGTGGTTTGATTGTTATCGATTTTATCGATATGACACCAGTACGTCATCAACGTGAAGTGGAAAACCGCCTACGTGATGCTGTTCGTCAGGATCGTGCTCGTATTCAAATTGGCCGTATTTCCCGTTTTGGTCTACTGGAAATGTCCCGTCAGCGCCTGAGCCCATCACTAGGTGAATCCAGCCACCACGTTTGCCCACGCTGTAGCGGCACAGGGACTATTCGTGATAATGAATCCCTGTCGCTATCCATTTTGCGTCTGATTGAAGAAGAGGCACTGAAAGAGAACACGCATCAAGTCCATGCTATTGTTCCAGTACAAATCGCCTCATATCTACTAAACGAAAAGCGCCAGGCAGTCAGTGCAATTGAACGCCGTCAGGGAGATGTTGGCGTAGTGATCGTGCCTAACGATCAAATGCAGACGCCTCACTTCTCTGTTCTACGCGTGCGTAAGGGTGAGGAAATTTCTGCACTGAGCTATCTGCTTCCTCAATTTTATGAAGCAGGAACGATAAATCCTCAAGAAGATGTCCAACCTGAACGTAAACGTCCTGAGCAGCCCGCTATTTCTGCTTTTGCTTTGCCAGCCGATACACCAGCACAGCAACCATCACATAAAACAAAAGAGAAAAAGCCAAACCACATTGCTCAGACTATAACGGAACAACCTGGTCTCTTAAGCCGCTTCTTGGCTGCTGTGAAAAAAATGTTCAGTACAGAAGCAGAAGAAGAAAAACCGGCACAGAAAAAAGAGAATAAATTATCTGGTCATGATAACCGTCGCTCTTCTGAACGACGCAATCAACGCCGCCAAAATTCACGTAAAGATCGTGATGATAATAATCTGCGTGATGAACAACGTAATAACCGTGATCGTGACGAACAACGGAAAAATCGTAATACTCAACAGAAAAATGACACTCAAGATAACAATGTGACGATAGATACTGCTGCTCGTGAAACCCAACAGCAGCAACGTCGCGAGCAACGTGCAGAACGTCAACGCCGTCGTCAGGAAGAAAAACGCCAGCAGCAACTTGAAACCCAGAAGCCGGAAGTCGTTGAAAATGAGGTTGAAGAACGTCTACCGGTTATGCCACGTCGCCAACGTCGTCAGCTTGAACAAAAAATTCGCATCATAGATGAAGTGAAAGAAGTTACAACTGCCGCCTCGCTGCCCGTACCTGTTGTTACAGAAGAGCAATTACCAGTACCTGTTGAAATACCGGTAGAAACAGCCCAGCCGCAACAATTGACTGAAAATAAAGAGCAACAAGATAATGTTATGCCACGCCGCTCTCGTCGCTCTCCTCGTCATTTGCGCGTTAGTGGTCAGCGCCGCCGCCGTTACCGCGATGAAAGAAATCTACTTCAATCACCGGTACCATTATCTATGGCTGTTGCATCACCAGAAATGGCTTCCGGTAAAGTTTGGGTTCGCTATCCGGTGGTTCCGATTTCCATAGAAATGCCTGAGGAAATTTCTATGATCGAACAGCAAGAACAGCAAAATGAGGTATTGTCGGCAATAGCAACAGAAACAGTACCTGCAATCATCGTTGTTGCAGAATCTGAACAAACCATCATTGAATCTCCGAAGGTAGCAAAGACGCTAGAAACTCACCAAAACGGAATCAAATCTGAAACAGGCATTACAGAACAAAATGACATTGTTCTACAGCAAACTGAATCAGTGCAGGAAGAACGGTCAGTTATTGAACTGGTTGCAATAACACCGATTATCCCTGAATTTGAGCAGCAATCTGAAGCAGAAGATGACATTGTTGTTTCTAAAGAAATTGCAGCAGTGATGATTATTGAAGAGAGTAAAGATGAAATGGTTAAACAACCTGTTGCTATTATAGCCAAAATTCATCATTCTTATGCGCCGATGACCAAAGCGCCAGCCCCTGAGATGATTGAAAAACCTATTGCTATCAGCGAATGGCAACGGCCTTTTTCTCATTTTGAAGGGAAAGGGGGAGCTGGGGGCCATTCAGCTACTAATGCGGCTACTTCACCAATGGCTAAACCGCAATTCTTTGAATAAACAACATTGTTTAATATCAGCAAAATGGCTCTTTTTAGGGAGCCATTTTTTTTTTGCTACTAACCCCACAAAAATACCTACCGTTAATTTTATTCTATCCACATAAGGGTTAGCTTAAACAGTCATTACCATAACCCTGTTCAATTAATTATCATTCGATTTCTTATTTAACCAGGAGAATAACCTATGAAACCGTGGCTTATTTTTGGTGCAGGTAGTGGCGTTGGACGTCATCTCGTGACTGTCGCACTGCAACAAAAACGTCCCGTCATTGCGCTTATCCGCAATTTTCAGCAGGCTACTGAACTGAGTGCTTTAGGTGTCAAAGTGATACAAGGTGATGCCTGTAATGCTGAAGATGTTGAAAAAACGGTACAACATGTAAGTTCAGAAGCAATCGTCTTTTCTACTATTGGTGGAATTGATTCAGATCTCTTTGGCAATATGACTATCATTGATGCTATTGAGAAAACAGGAATAACACGTATGTTACTCGTTACCTCAATAGGTTGTAGCGAAGGCTGGAAAACCCTGTCACCCAGAGCTAAGTCATTGTTTGGCCAATCTGTCAGGCTCAAATCAATGGCAGAAAGCTACCTCCAGACAAGTTCCTTGAATTACACAATTATTCGCCCGGGAGGATTAACCGATAAACCAGGAACAGGCCATTGTCAAAGATATCAGCATGAAATTCATGGTGCAGTTAGTCGCCAAGATGTTGCACATCAACTGGCAACTATGGCAGAAGAAGAATCTTCATATCAGCAGATTTATACCTTAGTTGATCCAGAGCTTAAACCTGATTGGGCTGTTGCGTAGTCGGTAAGAATAACCACGCATTCATGCGTGGTTATTTAATGATGCTATTTGAGTTCACCCATTGTTTTAAGCTTTTTAGACAATTCACGACGCTCTTTAGAAAGATCCGCATTTTTAATTATATGATCATCTATACGGTCTTCATAATCACTTCTCATATTCATAATGATGCTCTGAATATCTTCAATTGACATACCGGGCTTGATGTATTCGCTCAAGTTATCAAGCAATAAAACACGCTTCTGGTTATCGCGTATTTTCTTTTCATTGTCTGCAATTTCGCGCTGTAACTTATTCTTACGACGAAACATATGTACAAACTCCAACACATTGTGGAATGACGGCTTATTTACGTTGTCCATTTTCATACCTTATCTTCAATCTAAACGTACAAATTATCCAATCTGACTACACAATAAGACTAAAACCATTAATAGACAAGTCAGTTTCCGTTATTTATTGATTCTCATTAATTACATAAACCAGTTAACTTCTTGCTAAAGGTTCAGCATATTGACTCAATCGAAAACAATCAGCCAATGCGAATGAATAATAAATCACCAATCTTCCACTGGCAGAAGCACAGTTTTTCCCTATCGCTCATATTCCATCTGTTACTCTACAATTTTTTCAGATTTCAAGTGCACGATTATTAATCACTATTATCTCATACAAAATGAATAAAAAACTATAAAGTTAATTCTATTTATAAATTAAATAATTAAGTTAGATATTAATAAACCAACCAAATAAAGACAATTAATTATATAGAACACAATAAAAACTTGAATAAAATGTTATTATTCCCCCAACATTCCATATATTTTGAACTGTCTTAATACTTTCACTTTTCAATTCCTTGTGAAATAGGATTTTTAGCAAATTATTTTGAAGATAATTTATATTAAATAGGAAAACCATTAGTTTATTAGTTTATTAGTTTATTAGTTTATTAGTTTATTAGTTTATTAGTTTATTAGTTTATTAGTTTATTAGTTTATTAGTTAAACACCTTACAAAAATCACTATATTTATGATATTCATCTTAATAATAAAATAAAAAATTCTTTATTACTGAAACATAATTAAAATTGACGAAAAATATAACGATGATTAGGTTAGTGATGAAAAAAATTCCTTTTTATTTGGATGGTTACGAAATCTCTTTTGGTCATGCACGTAGAACAAGAATTCCAATTATAAAAATAACTCATTCCAAAAATGGGATTTCCATCAAACCATTTTATAGTGTTAATAGAATAAACTTACTTGAAATAATTCAATATGAAACTGGTTTAAATGATCAATATATTGAATCTATTAATGAGCATTTTCAAGAAGTTAATTATCCTTAATAAGGAAAAATATATTATAATTATTATATGCCCTGTTTGCTGGTAAAATTGCCTAAACAATTCATCAGCAAACTAGTAAAAGGTCTTTATAGATTGCCGGTAATAATACCATTGAAATAGCCCCCCTGAAAAATGTACTTATTAGTCAAATCTACCTTGGTGAAGAATAACTTTTATGCTTACTAATTGTAACCTATTGGAGTAATATACATTTTTCTTTTATTTTTTCCGTTATTTTGCTAATAAAGGAGAAGCTTTATCAATAGATTTAGTGATAATTACCGGATGATGTGAAACATCCAGCAGAAATTAACCCTTGGTTTTGGCCTTTAACTGTTAAATAAATTAAATTTGACATATTCACCTCGTTTATTTTTTCAATACTTCGATGGATACTGTGGTAGGCAGGTCAATATTGTCAAGGGTAAATGGTCTTAAAATAGACAATTTTTTATTCCAAGTACCCAAAATGTTAATAATCGGCCTCCAATCGCAAAACAAAAAGCAGGAAAACATGTATATACCCTATGGATTTCAAGATGGATCGCGGCGGCAAGGGAGCGAATCCCCGGGAGCATAGATAACTATGTGACCGGGGTGAGTGAGTGCAGCCAACAAAGAGGCAACTTGAAAGATAACGGGTATACAATATTGATTGCAATTACCAGATTCTCTAAGATAGTAAACAACAATTGTCTCTATTTTATGGCAAAAATGTCGTCCATTCTCTGAAAAAACAAACAATTAACATCATTGGACATTGAACAACCGTGAAAAATAACAGCGAACAACCCACTTTCTACATCCACGACTACGAAACTTTTGGTCAACATCCGGCCTTAGACAGACCGGCTCAATTTGCTGGTGTTCGTACTGATATGGATTTCAATATTATTGAAGAGCCATTAGTTATTTACTGTTCACCTGCTGATGATTATCTGCCACAACCAGAAGCTGTCATGATTACAGGTATTACTCCGCAAATTGCATTAGAAAAAGGGGTCAATGAAGCGGAATTTGCCCGCCAGATTCATAATGTATTCAGTGTACCGAACAGTTGTATCCTCGGTTATAACAATATTCGGTTTGATGATGAAGTCAGCCGTAATATTTTTTACCGCAATTTTTATGATCCGTACGCTTATAGTTGGCAAAAAGGTAATTCCCGTTGGGATTTACTTGATGTATTACGTGCCTGTTATGCCTTGCGCCCCGAAGGTATTGTCTGGCCAAAGAATGAAGATGGTCTACCTAGCTTTAAGCTAGAACATCTGACTAAGGCAAATGGTGTTGAACATTCACATGCTCACGATGCGATGTCCGATGTCTATGCCACAATCGCAATGGCAAAATTACTCAAAGAAGTACAGCCAAGGATGTTTAATTATTTCTTTCAGTTAAGAAATAAGCAGAAAATTAGCGCCCTCATCGATATTCCCCAAATGAAACCGCTAGTTCATGTTTCCGGGATGTTTGGCGCTGCTCGCAGCAATCTCAGTTTGGTTGCACCTCTTGCCTGGCATCCGGTAAATCAGAATGCCGTTATTATGTGCGATTTAGCCGGAGATATTTCACCATTACTGGAATTGGATGCAGATACATTGCGTGAACGTCTATATACCCGCCATGATGAATTACAGCCAGATCAACTACCAGTCCCGATAAAACTGGTTCATATTAATAAGTGCCCAATAGTCGCCCCCGATAATACTTTGCGAACAGAAGACGCTGAGCGTATCGGTTTGGATCGTGATCATTGTGAAAGAAATCTGGCTATTCTGCGAAATAATCCACAAATTAGAGAAAAAGTTGTAGAGCTATTTGCAGAGGCTGAACCTTTCCCTGAATCTGATAATGTTGATGCTAAGCTGTATGATGGTTTTTTTAGTAGTGCCGATAAAGCAGCAATGAATATTATCCGTGAGACATTACCTCAGAATTTACCTGCACTCGATCTGACTTTTCAGGACCCACGTATTAAAACGCTGTTATTCCGCTATAGAGCCAGAAACTACCCTGCTACTCTAACTTACGATGAACAACAACACTGGTTACGTCATCGTCAAGATGTATTAACTCAAGATAAGCTGAGTGAATATTTCTTTATAATTGAACAACTCTTCACTGAATATCAAGGCAACGAAGAAAAATGCCGTCAACTTAAAGCACTCATGGAGTATGCGGCAAAACTGGTCGGATAATTAAACAGACAGTAGGTAAATATAAAACGGCGAGTCATATATACTCGCCTTTCCGACAGGATAACTCTCTCATCAATCTTTACAGATTTAAACTTTCCTAGTGACAACATGACATTGTCACTACTGAGAATATTGACATTAAGATCTTTCACCCCAATTTTTCAACTTGGATGTTTTCCCAATTCCGGGATTGAGAGTGTTAGTGGGATCAGTCATCCGATAAAAAGCCTTAAGTTGAAGTTTAGCCTGATATAGATGACCCACATTATGCTCTGCGGGATATTCCGCTCCTCGTTTATCAAGCAGCTCTATCATTCTTTCTTTCAATGCCTGTACGTCCACCCCTTTTTTCACAATGTAATCCTGATGAAACACGTAGCACATAAAATGCCCGCAATAAAGTTTGTGTACCAATACATCATCAAACTCTGGGGGTAATTGTTCAAACCATTCACGATCATTGCGGCGCAGAGCGATATCAAGTGACAGGATATTCTCTACTTCGTTACTATGCACCGCTTGATAACGGATCGCTGAACCACCGGCGGAAAAACGATGCAAGAACGCTTTAGCACCCTCCTCCGGCGTACAAGCAAAAAAATCCCCTTCCACCCGGCTAAAATATTCTTCCAACCAGCTTCTGGCCTCTTCAACCCCATCACCTGACATTTTTAATATCAAATGGTGCTCAAAACGATTACGATATTCTTTCAAACGTTTAGGCAAGTGGGAGGGAAGTAAACGACTTAACCCCTGCATAATGCGATCGATAAGATTGACAGGTAAAAATGGAATTCGGTTGAAAAGAGCGTCCATTCTCCCTTTCAAAGTAAAATAAGCCGGCATCTTATCCGTGCCAAGCTTATCAATCATGATGAAAGTATCTTTACCGTAAGTTTCCGCAATATCGAAAATATCCCGGTGCATATATTCACCCGCCACCGGTAAATTATGAAAATTTGCTAATATATGGCGACGCAATTCCGTCAATACGCCAGTTTGGTTGGTACCGATATAAAATACTTGAGACAAAGGTTCTGCCGGAAAAGTATCGAGCCGCACAGCAAACACAACCAACTTACCCGCACAACCTGAAGCTTCAAATAAACGACGCTCGTCAGAATTAAAACGAGATGGAGTATCAGCATCTACGTCACGTACTCGTTGGGCATATTCATGATCAGATGCTTTACGCTGACCCTGTTCTACATCCTGATCACTGTAACGCTGTTCTTCCAGACAAGAGAGAATCTCTTCTGGTGTTTCTCCCAAATAGATACCCAGATGATTAATCAATTCTGGCTTACCACACTCATTAACACGTCCATACAATGCCATTTCGGTATAAGCCGGCCCACGATGAACTAAAGAACCTCCTGAGTTATTACAGATGCCCCCAATCACAGAAGCGCCAATACAGGAAGAACCGATAACTGAATGTGGTTCACGTCCCAGCGGCTTGAGCGCCCGTTCAAGTTGCCATAATGTACTGCCAGGTAATGCAACTACCTGATTATACTGTTTTAAAATCTGAATTTTATTCATGCGCAGCGTGCTAATAATGACTATGTCACGATCGTAATCCTTACCATTCGGAGTAGAACCTTCAGTTATACCCGTGTTGGCCGCCTGCATTAAAATGATTTTATCTGCTTCAGCGCAGACCTTAAACACACGCCACTGTTCCACCAGCGAGCCGGGAAATACAACGGCTAAAGCATCTCCCTGGCCGGAGCGAAAGCCTTTACGATAACGTTCAGTTTTATGGGGAGCAGTCAGGATATGAGATTTACCGACAATATTGGTCAGGGTAGTAATGAGTTGCTGATTTTGAGAGGTCTTTGCATCATTCATAGTCTCTTCCTTAATATACAATTACCTCTCAGAGCATAGATTGTTTTTCTTCGTTTACCGTTGAAATTTTTCTTATCTGTAAGCGACCTCGCTGTTTTTTTTCTTAAGCTCCTTTTCGTTAACTATTACGGTAAAATTAGCAACATAGTAAAAATAATGGCGCCAAATTCGGCGCCATTATTCTTTTGCTAAATATTAAACCATTTCAGAGTATTGAGGCATCGGCTGACGGAAGCTACGGGTCAGGAATACCATATAAACCAGACCAATTGCTCCCCAAGTTAGCCCCAATTCCATAGAACTTTGCTCCAGATTCATCCATAGTACGCTAACAGTACAAGCACCTATCACAGGTAATATCAAGAAATTAATGGTATCTTTTAATGTACGGTTACGACGTTCACGGATATAGAATTGAGAAATAACTGATAAGTTTACAAAGGTGAACGCTATCAACGCACCAAAGTTAATCAGAGCTGTTGCAGTAACCAGATCAAAGGTAATCGCAGATAACCCTATGGTGCCTACCAACAATACGTTGATTATCGGAGTCCGCCATTTTGGATGAACATAGCCAAATATTTTCTCAGGAAATACACCATCGCGCCCCATAACATAGAGCAAACGGGAAACCCCCGCGTGAGCCGCCATACCAGAAGCCAAAACAGTGACACAAGAGAACACCAAAATAATGGATTGGAACAGAGTACCTGCTACATACAGCATAATTTCTGGCTGAGATTCATCCGGGTTCTTGAACCGAGAAATATCCGGAAAATAGAGCTGCAAGAAATAAGAAACCGCAATGAAGATAACACCACCGATTAATACTGTCAGGAAAATCGCTTTCGGAATCACCTTACCAGCATTCGGAGTCTCTTCGGACAACGAACTAATGCCATCAAACCCTAGAAATGAGAAGCACAAAATCGTCGCCCCAGTAATCATTGGGATCAAATGGGCATCTTCAGAAACAAATGGTTTCGCATTCCATAAAGTTCCTACTCCTTCCCCGTTGTACACACCGTGGATCAGTAAACCCACAAATACGACCATAATGGCCACCTGAACAATAACAATAGCCGTGTTGAGATTAGCAACAACGTTAATGCCACGCAGGTTAAAAGCGGTCATCAGTAATGCAAAACCCACAACGAAGATCCACGGATCTACGCTAGGAAAAATGGCCTGAAGATAAATTTTCGCTAACAAGATATTAATCATCGGCATGAACATATAGTCCAATAGCGATGACCAACCCACCATAAAGCCAACATGCGGACTAATGGATTTTTGTGCATAAGTATATGCAGATCCAGCAGAAGGGAAACGTTTTACCAACTTCCCGTAGCTCACGGCGGTAAACAGAATTGCGATCAAAGCAATAGCGTAGGATGTCGCTACGTGACCGTTAGTCAAACCAGAAACAATACCGAAAGTATCAAAGATAGTCATAGGTTGCAGATAAGCAAGACCCATCATCACTACCTGAACCAAGGTCAGTGTTTTTCTGAGCTGAACGCGATTATTAGCACCAGTCTGGTTGGTACCTAGTGTGATTACAGTATTATGAGTCATGAGCAAAACCTCCCATAACTCCGATTCGTGTTATGACACTACTTAATCGATAGTTACTGGGAAGACTTCGCTTCTGCCTATAGGCAGTAGAATTAGAGGCTGGATTATATGCAGAGCTCAATGCTCCATAGTCATCGATGCAGCAGCATGTGCCAATTGGCACAAGTGCGAAAGGAAATAATTGCTCCATATTAGCGTTCCTCATTACGGCAACCGATTCTCATTGCGGTTGATCGTGGGCCAATTATCTATCCGGCTCAGAGTCCGGCCTCTGGTATAGTAAAAAATAAGTCATAGCAAAAAAAATAACCGACGCATATAAACGCATCAGTTATTCTCTAGTGGGCGAATTCTGCACTTGAAGACCTGAAATAGCAATACTCACCACACTAAAAGTTCATTATTTTTTACCACACTCATTGATGACGCTATGGAATTTGACGGTGTCATATACATTTTTTTAATGTGGCTAAGTTTTAACACAACACAAAACGGATTTCTATTCAGTTTTACAGGTATAAGCAAAAAACAAAAATCCTCCTTGTCAGCGACAAACAAGGAGGATTATAAAATATACCCGTTATCTTTCAAGTTGCCTCTTTGTTGGCTGCACTCGTTCACCCCGGTCACATAGTTACCTATGCTCCCGGGGATTCACTCCCTTGCCGTCGCGATCCATCTTGAAATCCATAGGGTATAGTTAGTTAGAACGTATTATCAAAAGTCGTAATTAATACCAATGTTATAACGACGGCCATCCAATACTATATCATGGGTGTCTTCAGTCACTTGTTTTTCAAACACGTTATATACCCCCCCTACCAAGCGTAAACCTTCAGCCAGATAATAGCTGACACCGATATCCACAAAGGTATAAGACGGTGTTCCTGTCCCCATAGAGGTACGTGATAAATAATTCGAAGTTTTGCCACGGTAGTTAACACGCGCCCAAGTTTGCATTTCTGGTAAAACCTGCCAGTTTAAGGTTGCATTCACCATATGTTTAGGCATCTTATTCAAAGGCTTCCCTTTGAAGTTACCGCTCTTTTGCTCAGAATCAGTATACGTATAGTTTGCAGCCAATACCCAGTTATCAACAATATCCCAGTTCATCGTCGCTTCTACACCACGCATATTGGCTTTATCAATGTTCACACGGTCACTGATAAATTTATAAGCAGTGCCATCAATAACACATTTGCCCTGAGATTTACCACTTGGATCGGTACAACGACGTAATTCAGTAATTTTATCTTTAAATTCAGTGTTGAATATTGTTAAACCGACATTAAAGTTATCCCGATTGTTCCAGATAACACCAATTTCCTGATTGAAGCTCTTCTCCGGTTTCAAATCCGGATTACCGACGATAATCGCTGGATCACCACCGCCACCCGTAATCTGCCCCCAATTAGATGCTGCCTGACGTAATTCTGGTGAACGATATCCTGTAGAAACGCCTCCTTTAATCGTCCATTGCTCATCAACATGCCATACACCGTACAAACGTGGAGTCCAATGGTCACCGAAGTTTTCGTCTTTATCCATGCGGATACCACCGGTCAGAGCAAAGTCATTGGTCATTTGCCATTCATCTTCAGCAAATAACGCCCAACTCCAACGGTTCAGCTTATTGATATTTTTAGCAGAAGCTAATTGATTCCCTTCATCGCGTAAATCTTCATAACGATACTGACCACCTATACTCAATGAATGATCATCCAACATAAACACTGTATGAGTATTGAACAGATTATCGTAATATTTCATATCACGACCAGGATTACGTGATTCATCACGCTGGAAGTACGTTGTCGACGTTCCAAAATCGTAAACGCCATTATGGGTGATAGAGTAATTATTTCTTTTATATCGACTTTGACTATTACCTGGAGATCGCCAACTACTTGTCTTTGTTTTCCCTACAGTAGAATCACGATCTTGCTCATAACGTCCCGCTTCAAAATCAAAAGTATTCTGCTCATCGGGAGTGAAAGAGAAAGTGGCTGAACCATTACGCATTTCCTGTTTGTTAAACCCACCGATAAATTTATCTTCATTACGGTGAGAATACAGGCCGCTCACTTTCAGCCCTAATAATCCATCAATAATTGGACCTGACGTATACACACTACTCTGATGACTATTACCTGATTTAGAACGCTCCTGCAAAGTGCCATCAGCGCGGAAGCTGGTTTTCCACTCTTTCTGTGCCTTACGGGTAATGATGTTAATCACCCCTCCCATCGCATCAGAACCATAAAGAGAAGACATAGGACCACGAACAACCTCGATACGTTCTATCGCGGCCAATGGCGGCAACCACCCCTGTTCAATCCCAGAATTATCACGGTTTGGACGAGTACCACGGGTATCAACACGCTTACCATCAACCAGAATCATTGTATATTGAGACGCCATACCGCGAATACTGATATCACTGCTGCTAGCACCACCTGTAACAACGACACCTGGCACATCTTTCAGTGCATCAGTCACATCACGATAAGCCTTAGTTTCCAATTGTTCACGGCTCACCACAGAAATAGACGCTGGCGCATCTTCAATTTTCTGTTGAAAACCAGCTGCCGTAGTGACAAGAATAGTGTCATTACTGCTACTAGCCGCAAAAACTGGGCCAGATGAGATTGCAGCAATAATACCTAACGCGATTTTTCTTTTATTAAAAACACCCATTCCCGATTCTCCAAGAGATATAATTACACTTTATTTATCTATAAAAATGGATAATCAACATGTGCTCAAATAACGAGGATAAAATATTTACCTCTGTGTGGTTTTATTAGTTTGCTTACATCTTATTACCATAAGACATAAGACAATATTTTTTATTAATTACAACAATCCATCTTATTAACTTATTCCATTTACTATTCTTCGCAGTAAAGAATGAATCTCAGCATTAACCAGACAAAAACTGTAGCTTTCAAATATGGCTTAGCTTTTAAATCCATAGGGTATATACCCGTCATCTTTCAAGCTGCCTCTTTGTTGGCTGCACTCACTCACCCCGGTCTCATAGTTATCTATGCTCCCGGGGATTCGTTCCCTTGCCGTCGCGATGCAACTTGAAATCCATAGGGTATATACGACAATGCACATTCTGATTTTTGTACGCATTCTGCGCCTACACTTTATTAAAAATATATATTAAACAATAAGTTAAAATGAATTTTCTCTCACTAGCTTTGAAACTAATCCATCAACTAATACCTGAGGAATACCCTGAGAACAACGTTCAATTCTGCCTTTGACACCATAAACCTGTGCCAGACTATCTGGCGTAATAACCTGCTCAGGAGTTCCCTCGGCAATTAAATGCCCTTTTTGCAACATTAATACATGGTCACCATGACGCAAAGCGATATTAATATCATGCACAACGACCACAGTAATAATATTCCGCTGATAAGTTTCTTGTGCCACCAACGCCATTACGTGATATTGATAATTTAAATCCAGCGCACTAAGTGGTTCATCTAATAATAATAATGCTGGTTTACGAATTAACGACTGTGCTAATCCGACTAATTGTTTTTGACCGCCAGATAACTGATCTAAATAACATAACGCCAGATGCTCAATCCCCAACTGACGTAACAGCAACATCACTTCTTCTTCGCTGGTTTCAGAATAACGCCCTCCGGATGCCCGTTGAGCAACGATAATTGACTCCAGTACATGCAAATGAACACCAGCAGGTAAGCTTTGTGGTAAATAAACCACATTTTCCGATCGCTGGACAAAACTCATCTTCATCAAATCTTGACCATCAAGCCAAAGCTGGCCTCTTGCACGATTTAAACCAGCCAAAGAACGCAAAAGTGTTGATTTACCGCTACCATTTGGCCCCAACAATACTGTAATTTTCCCACGAGGCAACGGAGCAACATTCAGATTTTCAATAACAGAATGTTTCGGATAACCTGCAAAAAAATTGTTAATGGTTAATCCCGGATTCATATATTCGCCCTATGACGTAAGATTATGCTAAGGAAGAATGGAACCCCAACTAACGCAGTAACGATCCCAACAGGAATAACGACACCCGGGATCAAGTTTTTCGAGGCGATGGACGCCATAGACAGCACCAGTGCACCAATCAAGGCACTGGCTGGCAAATAGAAACGATGATCTTCACCAAACATCATGCGGGCAATATGTGGCGCAATTAAACCGATAAAGGCAATTGGCCCAACAAAGGCAACTGCTAAAGCAGCAAGAATACTGATACGCAATAATGTCCCCAGGCGCAGACGACGAACATCAATACCAAAACTGATTGCACGATCTTCACCCAAGCGCAGCGCTGTCAGCTTCCAAGAATTCATCATTGAAATAGGAAAAACGGCGGCAAACACCAACAACATAACACCCAGTTTTATCCAGGTTGCTCTGGCAAGGCTACCCATTGTCCAAAGTACCAGCCCCTGAAGGGTATCTTCCGTTGCAATAAACTGCATCATGGAAACCAATGCTTCAAAGGTAAAAACTAATGCAATGCCAAATAATACGACCCCAGACGTAGCAACTCGTGTCCAACGAGTAATCGTATCCAGCACCAATGCTGCCAACAAGGCGAAAATGAAAGCATTCGCAGAAATGAACCATTGATCAGGCACGCCTGGAATACCAATACCAGACACAATCGCCAACGCAGCACCAAATGCAGCCGCCTGGGCAACCCCTAAAGTAGAGGGACTGGCTAATGGGTTATTTAAGATCGTCTGCATTTCCGCGCCAGCCAACCCAAGGGACAGGCCAATCACTACCGCCATCAGGGCATAGGGTAAACGGATATCCCAAACAATTACCCGTGTACCCGCATCCACACTCTCTGGCGATACTAAAGTCTGCCAGAGAGATGACAAAGATAAACCTGATGGACCTATCGTAAAATCTAATACCAGTGAAACACCAATAATCAGCACGATGAAGACCATCATCACAATACGGCGGCGTAAAATATATTGGTAATGGGCTTTTACACTGCTGTCATCTAATTGTTGTTTCACCATTGGCATCGGCTCGGTAGTGGCACTCATTATTCCCGTTACCTGACTTACTGATTATTTTTCACTGATCCAATAAACCCCTGATGGATCAACTGCCAGGAATTTACTGTGTAATTCATTCAGTGTCTTCTGCGGATCTAAATCTGTAAATTTCTCAGGATAGAACCATTTAGCAAATACCTGAGTCGCTACCACATTATAGGGAGAATTGTAGTAGTTATGCCAAATCGCATAGTCTCTGCCCTCTTTGACCGCAGTCAACGAGCTGATACCTTTACGTTCAGTCATTTGTTTCAGACTGGCTTTTGCTAGTTCAGGCGTAGATTGCGCTCCCAGTTTTACACCAGGTTCATTACTGTCTGGCGCTTTTGCCCCACTAGCAATGTAAATATAAGGGTCAACTGCAATAATTTTTTCGAGGTTCATATTACCAAGTGCGCCTGGCAGAACACCTTTAGCAATGTTTTTACCACCAGCCAAATCGATAAAATTACCCATATTGCCATTACCGGCAGTCGCACAGCAGTCTTCAAAAGCACCCGCTCTCAAGTCGATAAATACTGTTGGTTTTTTCTCTTCCGAGATTTTATTGGTGATATCAGTCACCAGTTTTACATTTTTCTCGTAAAAATCGGCATATTCTGTCGCTTGTTTTTCACGATTTAGTACTTTACCTAGCATACGAATGCTCGGCAGCGTATTCTTTAACGGCTCAGTACGAAAATCAACAAATACAACCGGAACACCTGCCTTTTCAAGTTGGGCGACCAGTTCGCTGTTTTTACCAGGACCATGACCAGACAAGCCAAAAATGGCGATATCCGGATTGAGGGTTAACACTTTTTCAGAGCTGACACTATCAGCACTGGTGTTACCAATCAAAGGAACCTTATCAATCTCAGGGAATTTAGCTTTATAGACGGCGTAAGACTGTGGGTCCAGTTTGCGGAAATCACCTTGCCAACCCGCAATACGGGCCAGTGGTTTATCACCTTCAAGTAAAGCGATAGCGTGGAACAAACGGCCTTCGCCCAACAAAATACGATTTACATTCTCAGGAACTTCAACAGTACGACCAACTATATCGGTGACCGTTTCAGCCCATGATGCGAAGCTTGCCATGACTGCCGAACCCGCTAACAGGCCGACACTGATACTCTTTGCTATGGATCGCGACATAAATTTCATTTTGTTAGCCCTTTCATATTAATAATTATGGTACTAACAATAGGACAAATGAGAATACTTATCAATATGATCTACACAAATTTTGGTAAATTACGTGATTAATTGCATGAATTAACACTATGAAAAATAAAAAATACCTATTTGATCACAAAATGAGTGTATTCTTTTAATTTCTTATCAAAAACGGCTTATCTACTCAAATAAATAAAACATTAAGATAATAATAAATTAATCGTGAATCGAATTAAAAAAACCATAAAACCAAGCTGGTAGGAATTTTTTCAAAGATTCCTACCGACCTGTTAATCACGATTTAACGTATTTACATTCACTGATTCGTGATATCAGGAAATTTCATCTCGCTATATTTGATAAAGTGAGTTTTCCTAACTAATTTGTAACCAAACCAAATCAACAGGAATAGTGGAATACCAATATAAGTTGCAGTTACACCATACCAGTCAATTTTATCTTGTAGAAATGCCTGATAATTCTGTCCTAATGTGATGGTTAGACACAAAACAAACGCAAAGATTGGACCAACCGGGAAAAATCCTGAACGATAAGGTAATTTACTTAAATCCAACCCCTGAGCTACATAACCACGGCGGAAACGATAATGGCTAATAGCAATCCCCAACCATGCAATAAAACCGGTCATCCCAGAAGTATTCAACAACCACAGATAGACGGTCTGGTTACCGTACATTGAACTGAGGAAACACAACGCAGCAACCACTGTCGTTGCATACAAGGCATTACGCGGTACACCACCTTTGGATAATTTGCCAAAAATCCTCGGTGCTTTACCCTCTTTTGCCAATGTGAACAACATACGAGTCGATGCATACATACCTGAATTACCCGCAGACAGCACAGCCGTCAAAATAACCGCATTCATCATAGCGGCGGCGGATAACAAACCAGCGTTTTCAAATACCAACGTAAACGGACTAACACTAATATCACCAACCTCATTACGCAGTAGGCTTGGATCAGTATAAGGAACAATCAAACTGATAATCAGGATCGCAAAAATATAGAATAGCAGAATACGCCAAAATACCTTACGTACAGCACTGGGAACATTTTTTGCCGGATCTTTTGACTCACCCGCCGCAATGCCAATTAACTCAGTTCCCTGGAAAGAAAACCCAACTATCATTGCCACGCCAATCATGGCAGAGAAACCACCGGCAAAAGGTGCATCACCAATAGTCCAGTTATGCCATCCAGCACCTTCTGCCCCTTTCATGATGCCGGCTATCATCAGTAATCCGACCACAATAAAAACAATAACCGTGCTGACTTTAATTAAAGAGAACCAATATTCAGCTTCACCAAATCCTTTCACTGAAATAAAATTCAGTAGGAAAATCAGCGCGAGGAATAACGCACTCCAGATCCAACCCGGCATATCCGGCAGCCAATAACCCATAACCAATTGGGCAGCAACCAAATCCACCGCGATAGTCACCGCCCAGTTGTACCAGTAGTTCCAACCCAGAGCGAAACCAAACCCTTCTTCAACATATTTGGAACCGTAAGTTGAGAAAGAACCGGAAACGGGCATATAAGCGGCCAGTTCCCCCAAACTGGTCATCAGGAAATAAACCATCAAGCCAATTAATGCATAGGAAAGTAATGCTCCGCCAGGCCCTGCTTGTGAAACTGTCGCACCTGAAGCCACGAATAACCCGGTGCCTATTGATCCGCCAACGGCAATCATCGCCAGATGCCGAGCTTTCAATTCACGTCGCAAATGTTGCGTTGCTGGTTTCAGGGAAACACTTTTTTGTTGTTGAGACATTCTGTTCCTGTTAGCTGCAAATAAATCTGATGGCGGATTGTAACAAATCCTCACTATCAAAATAGCGAGGAAGCACTGTTATAAGATACCTTCATAATTTAGAGAAAATTATAAGTAACACAGCTAATTTTGGATTTTAAACAAAACGTAAAATTTACCGGCAGTAACTGAGCAATTTTTGCAGTGCGATAGACATATGCTTTTGCCGATGATAAATCAGGTACAATGTTCTGAAAAGTCTTAATCCTGGCACTTTTAACTCCAGTAAAGTACGATTTTGCAATTGCTCTGCAACGACTCGTCTGGACAAGCAACTGATGCCCATACCAAATTTGACCGCATGTTTTATCGCTTCAGAATTTCCCAATTCCATCAAAATCTTGAACCCAGGTAAATGGGCAAACAACAGATGATCCAGCACTTCTCTTGTACCCGATCCCCTCTCCCTTAATATCCATAATGCCTTAACTAAATCATCCAATTTTAGATCCTGTTTAGCTAGCGGATTTTCAGGAGAAGAAAAAATAACCAATTCATCCTCCATCCATAGTTGAGTTATCAACTCAGGACTATGACAGGAACCTTCTATCAAACCAAGATCAACACGGAATTCCAGCACAGAATTGATGACATCCTGCGTATTACTGATATTTAACTCTAGCGGCGTATCAGGAAAATCCTGACGATAATTTGCCAGCATTTCCGGCAACATATAATTACCAATGGTGCTACTGGCAGCGATACGTAGCGCTCCTAACTCCTGTTTGAATAACTGCTGAATTTCCCCTGCTTGCTCTAGCAATGCCAACGCCTTGGGATAGAGTAGACGACCATGTTCATTCGTCACCAATCGCTTTCCTACCCGATCAAAAAGCTGTACGCCAAGTTGGCTTTCCAGATCCGTTAATGAGGCACTCACTGCGGACTGAGATAGTGCCAATTGCTGAGAGGCTTGCGTCGTTGAACCGCTTTTCAATACCTCAGTAAAAACTTCTAACTGCCTCAATGTGATGTGCATATTGCCCCGCAAAATATGGTGTCAGTCAAAATTAGCTTGTTTTAATTTTATACGGCAATAGACAACTTAACAAAAATCCACTTTCTTACCAATTTTTTCGATTATATATAAAAATATTATCAATTTTAATGATAAGTTAGTCTGCTATATGCTTATGTTTAAAACATATAAGCAAAGTGAGAAACCTCTATGTCTGACATTCGTGCCAAAAAATTCAGCAAACAATCATCTATTCCCGGTATGAAATTAATATTTGGGTTAATATTAGCGGCAACACTTACTGCAATTTCAATATATGCCGGCAATATTCCGTGGTTTATTAATATGGGACTGGGCACATTAACACTGGCGATCCTTGCAGGGATCATTGCCGGTAATACTGTTTATCCTTTACTCAAACCTTATTGTGATGAAGGTATTCATTTCTCAAAACATTATCTTCTGCGGGCAGGTATTATTCTTTATGGCTTCCGTTTGACATTTCAACAAATTGCCGATGTTGGCATTACCGGCCTTCTGATTGATGCTGCTATGTTGTCTTCCACTTTCTTTATTGCAATGTGGCTAGGCAAATCACTCTTTGGATTAGACCAGCAAACGGTGATACTAATTGGTGCCGGCAGCAGTATCTGCGGCGCAGCAGCTATTATGGCAACAGAGCCAGTAGTGAATGCCCCTGCCAGTAAAGTTGCTGTTGCGGTATCGACAATTGTCATCTTTGGCACTATCGCTATTTTCATTTATCCGTGGTTTTATCAACTCAATGAGCTTTATCAGTGGTTACCACTTACTCAGGAAACTTTCGGCATCTTTACTGGTTCCACCCTTCACGAAGTTGCTCAAGTTGTTGCTGTTGGGCATGCTATTAGCGATCAAACGGAAAACGCAGCCGTTATCAGTAAAATGATCAGGGTTATGATGTTGGCGCCATTCCTGTTGTTATTATCCCGTTACATTAGCCGTGCCCACACTAAAAATGGCAGAAACCATCAGGAGAAAACACCAATGACTATCCCCTGGTTTGCGGTGATTTTTATTGCAATAGCAGGTCTTAACTCTTTCAATTTACTACCTGCTGCAATAATTAATTCTCTGATTAATATTGATACTATTATGCTTACTATGGCAATGGGGGCACTGGGTTTAACTACTCATGTAAGTGCCATCCGTCAGGCCGGATTTAAACCCATTTTATTGGCTCTAATTTTGTTTGTATGGCTGATGGCGGGTGGTCTTTTGATCAATCTTGGCATTCAACATCTGTTTGGCTGATCAGAATCCACCCGGAGAAATTTTATTTCAACAGCATATACCTTATGGATTTCAAGATGCATCGCGACGGCAAGGGAGAGAATCCCCGGGAGCATAGCTAACGATGTGACCGGGGTGAGCGAGTGCAGCCAACAAAGAGGCAACTTGAAAGATAACGGGTATATAACCTTTCCGTTCTTAAGGTTCATAGAGTGATTGAACAATGCCATAATGACGTAAAGTAAGAAGGAGAAAAATATGAAATTTGTTGGAGCACATGTCAGCGCTGCCGGTGGAGTTGATCAAGCAGTTATCCGGGCGCACGAACTAAAAGCGACCGCCTTTGCCCTATTTACAAAAAATCAGCGCCAGTGGCATGCTCCACCTTTAGCCGCTGACGTTATCGATAAATTTAAAGAAAATTGTGAACGTTATGGATATGGTAGCCGACAAATTCTCCCTCACGACAGTTATCTGATTAATCTTGGCCACCCAGAAATTGAAGCACTGGAAAAATCCCGACTGGCTTTTATTGATGAGATGCAACGTTGCGAACAATTAGGGATCGATTTATTGAATTTCCATCCTGGCAGCCATCTCAATAAAATAGATGTGGATAAATGCCTGGCGCGTATTGCGGAATCTATCAATATTGCTCTCAATAAAACCCAGGGAGTCATTGCTGTTATCGAAAATACGGCAGGTCAAGGCACTAATCTGGGTTTCAAATTTGAACATCTGGCAGCAATTATTGATGGAGTTGAAGATAAAAACCGAGTGGGTGTCTGTATTGATACCTGTCACGCCTTTGCTGCTGGCTACGATTTACGTACAAACGATGCTTGTAAACAAACTTTTCAACAGCTTGAAAAAATTGTTGGCTTTCAATATTTATGCGGAATGCATTTAAATGATGCCAAAAGTGAATTCGCCAGCCGTGTTGACCGACATCATAGCCTTGGAGAAGGAAATATTGGTAAAACACCTTTCAGTTATATTATGAAAGATGCTCGTTTTGATGGTATTCCACTCATCCTTGAAACAATAAACCCAGATATTTGGCCACAAGAAATTGCCTGGCTGAAATTACAACAAAATTAATTATTCTTTAATTAAAGCATTATCTAACGGGTATCAGTTCAACTTTAGCCATCATGGCAGCTAATTCAGTACGATTGCTGATACCAACATTAGGCTGGCTAACGGCAAGTGCAGATACAGCGGTCGCCAATCGCAACGTATGTTCACTGGATTCCCGCATCAGCAAACCATAAACCAAGCCACCAACCATTGAATCACCAGCCCCAACAGTGCTGACGACTTTACAATGTGGTGGTTTCGCCAACCATGCTCCAGACGCATTAACCCATAATGCTCCCTGCTCACCCAATGATATGACAACATGAGCAATTCCCTGATCCCTAAGTTGATGTGCCGCTATGATGATATCGGATAATTCAGGTAACAGACGCCCCGCCCATACTTCAAGCTCATGGCGATTCGGCTTCACTAACCAAGGGGATGCTTTTAACCCTGCAACCAATGCTTCACGGCTGCTGTCAAAAATAATGCAAGGACAAAGTTGACGTAGACAGGTCATCCAGTCGGTAAACGATTCAGCAGAGACACCAACCGGTAAGCTACCACTCACAACAACCATATCAAACTGTCCAAGCCATGAAAGCGAATCATTAACAAATCCCGACCATTCAGCTTCGCCGACATAAAAACCAGTGAAGTTAAAATCTGTCACTTCACCGCTTTCTTCTGTTAATTTGACATTAATCCGTGTTCTGCCTGGTACTAAATGAAAACGATTTACCATACCATTTTCATTGAAGAATTGTTGAAATCCTTCCTGATTTTCCTTACCCAAAAAACCACTCACCGTGACATCAATACCTAAGTCACGCAAAACCTTAGCAACATTATTGCCTTTCCCAGCAGCATGTAGTCCAGCGGCTTGCACTCGGTTGATCGCCCCTTTGACGATTTCCGGGCACAATCCTACCAAATCATAAGCAGGGTTTAGGGTGATAGTGGCAACTCTACGGCTCATATTTGCCTGATGTCTCCTAAATAAATAATCATCATCATTACTACGCATTTTCAGTTCTATTTATATCACTTTATATCACTAAAATTGAATCGTTTCAGTTAAATTCCGTACTTTATTGATCGTTATTGATCGTTGTCTTAAATTGATTTCCAGATAAGAATAGCATTGAATTTTTCTCAAAAAGAATTGCTAATTTATTGAAATTTAGATGAAAGGAATAAACCAAATGTCTGTCATTGTGGGTGTTGGCGTAGTTATTGTGAACGAATATGGTCAAGTATTACTCGGAAAACGTAGCAGTAAACATGCTCCATACTGGTCAATCTTTGGTGGTCATGTTGATGACGGAGAAACTTTTGAGCAATGTGCAATCCGTGAAATTGAAGAAGAAACGGGTCTGACGATTCAATCACCAAAGGTCTACGGTATTTGTAATAACCTTCAAACTTACCAACAGGAAGGAAAACATACTATTTCAGTATGTTTACTGGCAAAACATCCAGGTGGTGAACCAAAATTGATGGAACCAGAAAAATGTGAACAGTTTATGTGGGGCGATCCCGATAATCTTCCTGAACCTCATTTTGAAGCTAGCCGGAATGCAATAAAAATGTGGCAAGAAAATAAATTTTATTTTACCGAATGAACTAACTTATGTTAGTTCAATTTCAAATAATCCTTTATGACATCTATTTACACTCTATAGACAAAAATGTATCTTTAAGCTAGTACAAAGAAACAATATGCCAGCAGGAGTTAATATGTCCATCGAGACACCCCAGAGTTTAAAGCGCCCTCCCATACTGGGTGGTGCAATGATAATTGCCGGAACTGCTGTCGGTGCAGGAATGTTCTCTACTCCTGTGGCAACTTCCGGTGTCTGGTTTACTGGCTCCATTATTCTGCTGGTTTACACATGGGTGTGTATGTATTTTTCCGGCTTGATGATACTAGAAACCAACCTGAACTACCCATCAGGTGCAAGCTTCCATACCATGACTAAAGATTTACTCGGTAAAGGATGGAATGCAATCAATGGCATCTCTATTGCATTCGTACTTTATATATTAACCTACGCCTACATTTCAGCGGGTGGCTCAATTATTGCCCATAATTTTAAAAATATTATTTCGATATCACAGGCAAATGCTGGCTTTATTTTCGCGTTTATCGTTGCATTTATTGTCTGGTTATCGACTCAAGCTGTCGATCGTTTGAGCACAATTTTGATCGGCGGTATGGTTATTACTTTTTTTATGTCCGTTGGTGGCATGTTTACCGAAGTGAAATATGTCATTCTGTTTAATCAGACGGATGCTATATCAAATGACACGACAACAAGTTATATATCTTACGCTTTAGCCGCTCTGCCCTATTTACTCGTTTCATTCGGATATCACGGTAACATCCCAAGTTTAGTAAAATATTATCATAAAGATAGAAAAGCCGTTATTCGCAGCCTGTTATTAGGCACATTAATCGCATTAGCTATTTATATCCTGTGGCAATATGTCATTCAGGGAAATATTCCCCGCGAAGCATTCAAACAGATTATTGCTGATGGCGGGAATATCGGTGATTTATTAAAACACATGGATAATACAACAAACAGCAAAACCGTTCACCAGCTTCTAAATGCCTTCTCTTATATGGCATTAGCAAGTTCATTTCTTGGTGTCTCCTTAGGGCTATTTGATTACATAGCCGATTTTTTCGGTTTTAAAGATAACAGCCCCGGCCGGTTAAAATCTGCATTAGTGACATTTATTCCACCAACAGCGCTAGCTTTACTGTTCCCCAATGGTTTTCTATATGCCATTGGTTTTGCTGGATTCGCTGCAACCATCTGGGCTGTCATTATTCCAGCACTCATGGCCCGGGCAAGTCGCCAGCGCTTTCCTGAAGCCAGTTACCGAGCGCCAGGAGGGAAATTCCTCATTGGGTTCGTCATTCTGTTTGGTTTGATAAATGCTATAGCTCATATTTTGTCCTCTCTTGATTTATTACCTGTGTATCGTTGATATATAAAACATTCTTACTACAACCCCAATGTAAAAAAACAGTGGGGTTTTTTAATCCCTACTTGCCTAATGTCTTGACTGCGAGTAATTTTGTCGCCGATTATTCTCTTGTGGTTTTATGGAAGGTTACATATGGCTAAAGCCAATGAAATTAAACGCGGTAGCGCCGTCAGTTATAATGGTAAGTTACTGCTGGTTAAAGATATTGATATTCAAGCACCAAGCGCCCGGGGAGCTAGCACATTATATAAAATGCGCTTTACTGATATCCGCACCGGTCAAAAAGTGGAAGAACGTTTCAAAGGCGATGATATCCTTGATACGATCAACCTAACTCGTCGTAGCGTTAACTTTTCCTACATTGATGGCGATGAATATGTTTTCATGGATGATGAAGATTTCACACCTTATCACTTTAAAAAGGAACAAATCGAAGAAGAGTTGTTATTTATTCCTGAAGGTGGCCTGCCTGGTATGCAAGTTCTGACAATAGAGGGGCAAGTCATTGCCCTTGAGCTACCACAAACAGTCGATATGGTTATTGAAGAAACAGCCCCTGGAATTAAAGGCGCTTCAGCCAGTGCACGAACAAAACCAGCCAAAATGAGCACCGGACTTACCGTGCAAGTACCTGAATATATCAGTAGCGGGGAAAAAATCCGTATTCATATTGCAGAACGCCGTTATATGGGGCGTTGCGATTAATAATATTAGCTAATTCTGAGTTACCCGGTATAAAACAGGGTAACTCACTTTTTATTTTATTCCATTCATTAAATCAGTCAGCTACTTCCCATTAACATTTGGGCATAATTTAAATTCCAAAATAAAATATAAATCTGTCACTCCTTCATTTTAGCAATGACAGATAAAATCCCGACTCTTCTTCAATTAAACATTGAATAAATAACATGTAAAACTTTTCTTAACATCAATTATAGAAAATTGTAACAACGCCAATTTTCTCTTTTCCTTTTATCCATTTAATCTCTGTTATCCCTATTTGGTGTGGTAAATAAAAATAAATATCATTTTGCAAATCGAGCTTTTGTCGTTGGGTAATCTTATGTCCTTTTCGCCAACAAGTGGTGTCAGCCCAGTTATCACGCCAATCAAAACGACACGGTGATTCAACGATCGCACCAGAAAAGCGAATAACCCCTGTATTTGATGTTGTTTCTGGTTCACTATTGACAAGACCAGAAATCATTAGGAAAAAACAACCCATTATAACCCGAAACATAGACATAAAGCCCCCTCCATAAAACAGCATCATTCGCTGCGATTTCCAAAAATGAAATCAATCTAGAAATCGGAAAAATTTCTGAGTCTATGTATTGGTAACGGCTATTTTCATTGTTTATTTATGATTTTTAGCGATTAAAACTGATTAAGATATTTATATCTTACAATATTAGAATTATCAGAAGTAATTTTCAATAAATTAAGAATTTACAACCTTAAACACCCCAACATCACTCAATAAAATCCATGGAATTGAACAGGAATAGTTACCAAAGTAGATAAACAACAACAAATTAACTTATGATTAAGAACTGTGACATTATTACTCAATATTTGTTATATTAACCTACATAATTGTAAGTTTAGTTACCATTTATCTTATTTTTAACAAATAGGTCTCCCATGACACGCAGTCACCCATTTGCCATATTTATACTGAACCTGTTAGGTATCACTTTATTTCTCTCCTGGTATTTACCAGAGCATCATGGTTTCTGGCTCAAGATCGACTCTGCAATCTTCTACTTCTTTAATGAGAAATTAATATCAGGCTCAACATTCACAGAATTTGTAGCATTTGTGAATATCAGGGCCTTCGATGTCATTTCACTTTTATGTATGGGATTGCTGTATTACAACACTTTTCGTAAACAAAATTACGATGGCAAACGCAGATTATTCATGATTGGTTTGGTCATGATAATAAGCGCAATTATACTTAACCAAATCGGTCATCTACTCCCTGTTGTCCGTCCAAGCCCAACATTAACCTTCGATCATATCAATCGTATTAGCGAAATGACCAATCTGGTAACAAAAGATGCATCAGGCGATAGCTTTCCAGGTGATCACGGATTAATGCTCCTGATTTTCAGCTGCTTTATTCTTCGATATATCTCAGGCAGAGCATTCTGTATTGCATTACTCATTATGGTAATATTTGCGTTACCTCGCATCATGGCAGGAGCTCACTGGTTTACTGATATTGCAGTCGGTTCTTTATCTCTGGTGCTAATTGGAACAAGTTGGCTATTATTAACACCATTAAGTGACATAATGATTAACTGGTTGGATAAGAATCTACCGCAAATTGGTCGCCCAACTTAAGATCTTTCCCATAAACTCTATTTTACTGAATCATATCGGGAAGGTATTTAACCTTCCTAATAGTTCATAAAACCCACATAAATTAGCAACACGCCTGATCTCTCCCATTTAGAAATCTAATTTTTTGTAAATTATGTCATTAAATACTCGCCTTTTCCTGATTGTTTCTGTACTCTCGATCTGGATAACATTTATTGTAAATATCGTTATAAAACGTGGCATCAGACGCGTTTTTTCACCAAGCGCGTTGTTTAATCATTGTTTTTTCTAACACCAGGCTTTGAAGCGTTTGATATTTTTCAATAATAGCGACCAACTAAGGTAAGGATAGCAAGGGAAAACAAAAATAATGGTCAAGTCTCAACCGGCACTGAGATACATTACGCGGCTGATACCCGCGCTGTTCGTAGCGATCACCTTATCCGCGTGCAGCTCACCAGATTCATCAAGGTTTCGTAACACACAAACTGATACGCATGCAGTAAATGGTAAGAACGGCTTCTTACTTCAAGCGTCTCAGGATGAATTCGAAGCACTCGTTCGTAATCTGGACATAAAATCCAAAATTCTTAGCCAATACAATGGCTGGAAAGGAGTTGCCTATCGACTCGGTGGCAATACTAAACGCGGTATAGATTGTTCTGCCTTTGTTCAACGTACTTTCCGTGACCAGTTTGGCATGGAACTACCACGTTCAACATTTGAACAACAAAATATTGGCAAAAAAATCGACCGTTCAAGATTACGCCCTGGCGATTTAGTTTTATTTAAGACAGGTGCCCGTACCAGGCATATTGGCATCTATGTTGGCAATGACCAATTTGTTCATGCCTCTACTAGCAATGGTGTAATCGTTTCCAGGTTAAGCAGTACATACTGGAGCAAACGTTATTATGGTGGTCGCCGGGTCATCAGCAATAATATGGCACCTAACGGCTAAAAATTTTTCCCTTGCCCGCAAAAAAGCGCTCCCATTAAAGGAAGCGCTTTTCGCGTTTATACCCGTTATCTTTCAAGTTGCCTCTTTGTTGACTGCACTCACTCACCCCGGTCACATCGTTCGCCATGCTCCCGGGGATTCGCTCCCTTGCCGTCGCGATGCATCCTGAAATCCATTGGGTATATATCAAAATGGATAAAGCGCTGTTATCTTTTCAGCAATGGCTGCGCCAAGTGTCTTCAAACGACACATAACCGCACTTTCGTCTTCACTATTAATAAATAAGCACGGCTGACCTTCCAACTCAATCACAGTGCTTCCAATTTGCATATCAGCAAGTGATTGCTGTAATTTTTGCATAATATTCCACGCAGCCCCGTCTTCGTGGCTGAGTAACTTCAACCCCATCAGGCTGCTTTCTGCATTCACTTCATCAACCGGAAGCGGCTCAACTTTGATACCCACAAAACCGGGTGACCACTTGTAACTTTGCGGCAGCCGATGTACTACCGAAAGCTGAATATTATTCACGAATCATTCCTACCTGAAAGAACATAGATACAAAAGTTAAAGTTAGCGGCTATCTTCAGGTGTTCTACTCGCCAAAACCGAATAACTAACCCCCAAAAAAGGTAAACGAAAAGTTAAATTTGTGTTTATAGTATTACATTAATTCCAAATTTCACCTTAGAAAAAGTGAGATCAATCTCTCATTTCTCATATATTTATACTTTTTTTAAAGAAAACTCAACTAATTTTTATGCAAAAACCCAACTTTATGTTTAATGATTGTTTACATATTTTATTTTTTCAACTCAATACCTTAACATAAAAATCAAATAAGAACTGTAAAAACAAATAGATAACAATGTGTTTTATAAGGTATAATTAATGAAAACCTAATGATAACGCCGTTTAATATTTTTTAATTTAACAAAAATACAACAATGACTTATAACTACTATCAATGCATTAATAACAATTTATTCACACGGAAAAACATTTCGGAATTTCCTTATAGTAAAAAGTTAGCTTCTCAGCTCAATAGGAATATAAAAATCAGCAAATACACAACAGCGATAATAAAAAAATAAACTCCCTTGACGTCGCGATGCATCTTGAAATCCATAGGGTATATTATGCATAACCAATTTTTCAATTTTCCTGAATATTCAGGAAAAATATTCTCTTTACTAACATTATCGTTTTTAATGATAATGTTAGTAATACAGAAAATGCAGCTAATACTACAAAGCTATTACAACCTCGTTACTTAATGGCAAATCTTAGAATAACAAAAAATAGCATAATTTTTTGTTCTAATTGGTTATCTTTAATAAAAAAGATTAAATCTTACCCTTGTCAATCAAGAATATATCAACGAAAGTAGACATATATTTTAGAATAAAAAAACCTCAACAATCTCACATAAAATTATAACCAGACAACATCATCAAAAATATTTTTCGCTTATTCTAATTTTCTTTTGAAGGAAAAGGCTGCACATGAAAACAGCCTTCTGTTTTTATTTATCGCCGCTTTTTTGCGTATATAATAAGCAACACAGCCAAAATAACAGATAAAACCATAGAACCAACCATTGGCCAGGCATTACGTGCAGGTAACATAGCAAGTAATATACTAACCAAAGCACTAATACCAAAACGAACTGTACCTGCCAATGAAGACACCGTTCCGGCCATATGTGGATAATCATCTAAAACCACTGCCATGACATTGGATGTAATCATTGCAATACCACATACATAAGCTGCAACACCGATGACCAGAGCAATAAAGCCAAAATCGAGCGCGGTAGACAGTAATAACCAGATCCCCATCATAAGCTGCACACTCAAACCAAAATACATCATCTTCAACGCACCAAAACGCCGGACATAGCGACTATTTATTGTCGTCATCACAAACAGAAATACGATGTTAAGCGCAAAGTAATAACCAAAGTGCTGGGGCGAAACACCATTCAACTCAATATAAACAAATGGCCCTGCACTGAGAAAAGAGAACATTCCCGCAAATGAAAAACCGCTGGCAAGCATGTAGCAAAATACACGACGCTGGCGAAATAACATAATAAACTGGCTTACGGTTGTACGAAGATGAAATTTTTGTCTTTTTTCTTTTGGCAAAGTCTCTCTTATAAAGAAAGCGACAAGGAATACAGCAATAACAGAAGCCACCGCAATACTCCAGAAAATCGCATGCCAGGTGAACCAAATCATTATCATGCCACCAAGAATTGGAGCAATTAATGGGGCAATGGTCATTACCAATATCACAAAAGACATGCTACGCGAGAATTCGTCTTTGGTGAACAGATCTCGCATTAGCGCATTAATGACAACACCCGCTGCGGCGGCGGAGAATCCATGCAAAAAGCGCATATAAATAAAATCATCGATATTCTGAACCATTGCACACGCAGCTGAAGCTAGAGCAAATACAGTAACCCCACCCAGAATAACCGGCTTACGCCCCAAACTGTCAGCCATTGGACCATATACCATCTGACCAATGGCAAAGCCAAGAATATAACTGCTCAGCGTCATCTGAACCTGTCCGTTATCTACACCGAAATCCTCGGCAACAGTCGGCAAACTCGGCAAATACATATCAATGGCAAGGGGCATTAACATAGAAAGTAGCCCAAGGATTAAAATCAGTCCCAAATAGGATGATCGTTGTTGTTGCACGTATATTGCTCCAATAATTTAAATAATTAACTAAAACCAGGATTAAAGAAGAGTGACACTGGCAATTTCTTGCTCAGTTAATGATCGGTACTCTCCTGGCTCCAGTTCAGGAGCTAAGATGATTTCACCGATTCGCTCACGATGAAGCGAGGTTACCCGATTACCTACCGCTGCAAACATACGTTTTACCTGATGATAACGCCCTTCACTAATCGTCAGACGGGCTACTTGAGGCTCCAGAATTTCCAGCTGGGCGGGTTTTGTCACTGTTTTTTCACCATTAAGTTGCACACCTGCAAGAAATTTATCTGCCGTTTCTGCTGCAACTGGACATTCAAGTGTGACTAGATATGTTTTTTTACAATGATGTTTCGGGGAAGTAATACGATGAGACCATTGACCATCATCAGTTAGCAAAACCAGACCCGTAGTATCCATATCCAACCTACCCGCGGTATGTAATTTATGCGCTACCGGCTCATCAATAAAATAGAGCACCGTTGGATTTATCGGATCATCGGTGGAACAGACATATCCCTGTGGTTTATTTAGCATAAAATAACGAGGCCCTTGCTGCTGTTCCAATAATGAACCATCAAACATGACCTGTTGCTCTGGAGTTAATTTATAAGCTCCCGTTTTTACAATCTCATCATCAACAGTGATACGCCCCGCACGCAACTCGCGCCCTACGTCATTCCGACTGATACCAAGTTGTTGTGACAAAAATTTATCCAATCGCATGGATGAAGACACCTGTATTAATTAATTTAAAAATGAATGTGATCCTCTACTATTTTGGCACCACCTTGGCACTACAACACCGAGCCACCAAAAAAGAAGATATGAAATGAGCCCAAAATATTTCAAAGCTAATCATAACTATGTTTACTATAAACAACAATTATCTATTTATTATAACCAGTCATAGTTTCACTCAGTCAGATAATTATCTTACTTTGACTTCCGTCCACAGAAAATTGATAAGGAAAATGTTACTCTTTTGCGAATATTTTTCGGTTGCGAAACGATTATGACTTTTACTTTACGTCCCTATCAGCAAGAAGCCGTGGATGCCACCATCAATCATTTCCGGCACCATCATGAGCCCGCGGTCATTGTGTTACCAACTGGAGCAGGTAAAAGCCTGGTTATTGCTGAACTGGCAAAATTAGCTCGCGGGAGAGTATTAGTATTGGCTCATGTAAAAGAATTAGTTATACAGAATTACAGCAAATACTGCGCATACGGTTTACCCGCAGATATTTTTTCCGCAGGATTGCAGCAGAAGCAAAGCACAGGCAAGGTGGTGTTTGGCAGTGTACAATCTGTTGCCCGCAATCTTGAATATTTTGATAATCAATTCTCTTTGCTGATAATTGATGAATGCCACCGTATTAGTGATGATGAAAACAGCCAATATCAGCAAATTATTCATCACCTTCGGCAAAATAATCCACAACTACGTATTCTCGGCTTAACGGCGACACCTTACAGACTGGCTACCGGCTGGATATATCAATATCACTATCACGGCATGATCCGTGGTGATGAAAGTCGTTTTTTTCGTGATTGCATCTATGAATTGCCCCTGCGTTATATGATTAAACACAGTTTCCTGATCCCGCCAAAACGGCTAGATATGCCCGTTATGCAATATGATTTCAGCCAAGTTCACTCTAGTCAGCAAGGCATCTTCAATGAAACTGATTTAAATCACGAAATCAAACGACAAAAACGCATCACCCCCCATATTATCAGACAGGTTATTGAATATTCCGCTGATCGCAAAGGTGTTATGCTTTTTGCTGCAACTGTCGAACATGCCAAAGAGATTTTTCAATTACTCCCTTCCGGCCAAGCCGCATTAGTCAGTTCTGATACATCAACCGCTGATCGTGATCTGTTTATCGAAGCCTTTAAAACTCAGCGATTGCGCTATATGGTTAACGTCGCCGTATTGACAACTGGATTTGACGCTCCCCATGTTGATCTGATAGCTATTTTGCGCCCTACTGAATCCGTCAGTTTATATCAGCAAATTATCGGTCGGGGTTTACGATTATTTCCCGGCAAAAAAGATTGCCTGATTCTCGATTATGCAGGAAATCCTCACGATCTCTACACACCAGAAGTTGGCAGCAATAAACCGGATAAACAGAGCCAACCGGTTCAAGTATTCTGCCCTATCTGTAACTTCGCTAATCTATTTTGGGGAAAATGCACCTCCGACGGTGAAATTATTGAACACTTCGGTCGCCGCTGTCAGGGTTGGGAAAAGGATCAATGCGGCAAACGCCATCAATGTGAGTTCCGCTTTCGTTTTAAACTCTGCCCTCATTGCAATGCAGAAAATGATATTGCAGCGCGGCGTTGCCACAGTTGCCAGGAAGTGCTGGTTGATCCCGACGATATGTTGAAAGCCGCATTGAAGCTCAAAGATGCACTGGTACTGCGTTGTGGTGGCATGCAACTCATCTCTGAAACTGACAGTAAAGGCGAATGTCTGAAAATCATCTATTACGATGAAGATGGTGCTGATGTTTCGGAACGCTTTCGGCTGACAACCCCTGCCCAACGACTAGCCTTTGAGCGCCAATTTCTCCGTCAGCATCAACGTGCCCCGGCAATACCTTTTGACTGGAAAACCGCCTCAGATATCGTTCGCCGGCAATCTTTATTACGCCATCCAGATTTTGTTGTCGCCCGTAAAAAAGGCCGATTCTGGCAAATTCGTGAAAAGATCTTTGATTACCAAGGGCGTTTTCGACGAGCAGATGAATTGTATTAAGATGAATTGTATTAAAATGAACTGTATTAATAGGTTCAGATTGACCTATTCCATTTGCTGTAACTACCATTTTTCGCTAGAATGCCGCCCGCTTAACACGGTGTTACTATGTTAGTTACTATGTTAAATGTTAAGCCAAATCTCGAACCTGCTGCTGGGTCGCCTGTAGCAGGATTTATTTTCTTCTTGAAGAGAAAAAATAATGTTTACTATTAATGCAGAAGTACGTAAAGAGCAGGGCAAAGGTGCGAGCCGCCGCCTGCGCAGAGCTAACAAGTTCCCAGCTATCGTATACGGTGGCAACCAAGAGCCAGTTTCTATTGAACTGAATCATGATCAGGTTATCAATATGGAACACCAAGCTGAATTTTATAGTGAAGTTCTGACCTTGGTTATCGACGGTAAAGAAACTAAAGTTAAAGTGCAGGCTGTACAGCGCCATCCGTTTAAGCCAAAACTGACGCACATTGACTTCCTGCGTGCTTAATTAGCCACAGCCGAGCTTTTCGGGACGCCGAGTAAATAACGCCGCAAATGCGGCGTTATTTATTTCTTAGCATCAATGACCACCACGATGACGCTGTAACTGATCTCGTAAATTTGGCGGCGTGCCTTTAATCGTTAAAGTATCCGTTGCCGGATCCCAAAAAATTCTTTCACCAAATAACATTGCATCAAAATTGATTGTTAATCCGCCACCACTACCGGCAAATTTAGTCAACTGGCGTAACGTACTGCGATCAGCCGGAAAACTCTCTTCCAGCTCATATCCTTGTTCCTGTGAAAACTGCTGAAAATTCTGCTCTCCAAATGTAGGTAATTCCTGAGACAACGCCTTAATCTCAATTTCCTCTCCCGCCTGCAATTGATCATTACAATAGCTGTATACTTGCTGACGATAGGCTTGACGCTCATTCTTATCAAGCTCACCAGATTCACAATAATCATCAACTGCTTGTAGCAAGCCTTTATTCTGAACTTTAGCATTCATACCTTCACTAGCAGCGAGAAAATCCATAAAGAAATCTGAAACTTTACGCCCTACCCGGCCTTTCAAGAATGTTAAATAACGGCTTGATTCAGGATTAGCCTCCCACTCCGTCAAATCTATGCGAGCAACAATATCTGCATGAGGAATATCCAGATAATGCGTAGTATTTAAATCCAGATTATCGTTAACAGACATACTGTTACAGCTATTAAGTACGGCAATCAATAAATACTCTACCGCCAAATAGCGATACTGACAAAACAGGACCGTCCCTCCCTCGGCAAACGGATATTTTGCCAGTTCATCCCTCAAACGTGCCGTTGCTGCACGACTGAACCCAAGAAAATCTTCATCACCTTTACGCTGATGTTTGAGTGCTTCTGCCAATTCACTCTCTTCATTAAATAAGCCGTAAGCTTTACTTTTTGCGCTGTATACTCGGTGTAATTCAGCCATCATATCTTCCACCACTTGATCGGTGGCGAGCAAAGAATCACGCAGCATGACATCTAATGTCTGTTCATCACGCTTGATTAATTGATGCAAGGCAATCTGGTCTATTTGCAGACTCATTCTTTCTACTCCTTTCGGCTGACTTCACGCATTTTTAAACACGCATTCAAACACCGATAACAAACGACTGCAATAAAAAACCCCCAAAAGAAAATAACATTTCATCATCTGCCACCAACTATAATTTGCTGACAGATATCAAAAAATTGCTAAAAGTAGGCTATTACTGCAACATAATCTTAACCGTAAATTAATTTGCCACAAAAGAGCAGAAAATCACGCATCTATACGGTAAGATAATGTGCTTTGTTAGTTCAGGAAGTTTAAATCTATGCCACAGTCATCTCGTTACAGTGACGAACACGTTGAACGTTTACTAACAGAACTCGTCAGTGTTCTAGAAAGAAACCGTACCCCGACAGACCTTTCTCTAATGGTGCTGGGCAATATGGTGACAAATTTAATCAATACGAGTATATCTCCTGCACAGCGCAGACATATTGCTGACTCGTTTGCACACGCGCTTAAATCTTCCGTAAACGAAGATAAAGCCCATTAATTTTTAACTAAAGACCACAACGTAAACAAAATATGGTGACTAGCCGTCAGCGTTATCGTGAAAAAGTTTCCCAGATGATTAGCTGGGGGCACTGGTTTGCCCTGTTTAACATCCTGCTCAGCCTTGGACTGGGTAGTCGTTATCTGTTTGTTTCTGACTGGCCGGGCTCACTATTCGGTCGAGTTTATGCTCTGGCTAGTTGGCTGGGGCACTTTAGTTTTATTGTTTTTGCTGCTTATTTGCTGGTTCTGTTTCCACTGACATTTATTTCCATGTCGCAGCGCCTGCTCAGGTTTCTTTCAGCCATTTTCGCTACTGCCGGACTGACACTATTAATATTCGATATTGCCATATACAACCGTTTCCACCTTCACCTTACACCTTTAGTTTGGGATTTAGTCATCAATCCTGATCAAGGGGAACTGGCGCGAGAATGGCAGCTAATGTTCATCTGTATCCCGGTCATTTTTCTGATACAGATGTTATTTGGCACCTGGAGTTGGCAGAAACTACGCAGCCTGAATCGGCAACGATTTGGTAAGCCACTGGCTGCCGTCCTGATTTTGGCCTTTGTCGCTTCCCATCTGATGTATATCTGGGCTGACGCTAATTTTTATCGTCCGATCACCATGCAACGTTCCAACCTACCGCTCTCCTATCCAATGACTGCGCGTAAATTTCTTGAAAAACATGGTTTGCTGGATCAACAAGAATATCAGCGCCGCCTTATGCAACAGGGTGATCCTGCTGCGCTGACAGTGGAATATCCACTTAATGATCTGACTTATCTGAATAAAGGAAGCGGATACAACCTGTTAATACTGGTAGCTGATAAGCTGGATAATGAAGATATTACCGAGAATATGCCTGCGCTCTCTCATTTCAGAGAAACCAACATTCAGTTTAATCAACATTTCAGCACCGGGATTCAAAATGATACGGCCCTATTCGGGTTGTTTTATGGCATTTCTTCTGGTTATCTGGATGGAATACTGGCTGGACGTAAATCATCAGCCCTGATTAATGCCCTGACTCATCAGGGATATCAATTCGGCCTATTCTCTTCCGTAGGATTTGACACTCCGCTTTATCGTCATGCATTACTTTCCGACTATTCATTACCTATTGAGGTCAACCAAAGCAACCAACTCACCGTCGAACAATGGCAGCAATGGCTGAATTTACCCAATACTAACGCTCCTTGGTTCTCCTTCTTAAGGCTAAGTGGCTTGGATAAAACAGATGCAGTAGGTAATGCGGCTGCTCTTGATAGTCAGATTAATACTGTACTAGAGACACTAAAAAGCAAAAATGCACTGAACAATACGGTCATCGTTATTACCGCAGAACACAGTGAACTTGCCGCGACACATCCACCTAAGTGGATAAATAATGGCAGACTCAATCGTGCTCAAATGCATGTTCCACTGCTGATTCATTGGCCAGGAACACCATCACAGACAATTAGTAAACTGACAAGCCATCAGGACGTCATGACAACATTAATGCAACGTTTGTTGCACGTCAGCAATTCTCCTGATGATTATTCTCAAGGCGAAGATCTATTTGCAGCACAGCGTGATAACCCGTGGATAATTACCGGTGATGATGGTTCCTTGATCATTACAACCAGTGAAAACACCTTGTTCTTGGATAAAAATGGTGAATATCACCTATATGACCTGGAAGGCAACGAAATCAAAGATGCTAAACCCAATCTGGCACAACTGCTACAGATACTAACCGAGGTTAAACATTTTATAGCCAACTAAATGCTTAAAAATCAATCGGTCACAAAATTCAGTACTTGCTTTTAGATAAAAAATCAGTACTATAATAGGAATTATCGGCATGTAGCGCAGCTTGGTAGCGCACCGTCATGGGGTGTCGGGGGTCGTAGGTTCAAATCCTATCATGCCGACCAAATTTCCCTAGAAAAACCAACCTGTTAGGGTTGGTTTTTTTATGGCTGGGGGTTGGCTGGGGAAAAATTAGGGAAAAACCGGGGCAAAACCCCGACTTCAAACCTGGCATTCATAGCCATTAACAAACCAGTTCTTCTCACCCCAAAACATAAAATTACCTAATTATTACTGTTCTCACTTCGGCACCTCCGGCCACTTCACATCAGGCGCTTGATTCAAATCTGTATGAGTCAGCAATACTCTGTATTTTCTCCATTCGAGCAAAGCTTCTTTCTCTGAGTCTGTAGCGACTTCCAAGTCAACAGAGTCTTGTAGCAATGAGATTGTTTCATTTGCTTGTCTTAACAGTTCTGCTTTCTTCCGTTTTGCTTCCTCAATCTGATGGGATTTGAGAAGCTCTTTATCAACCATCCACTCTTTACCATCCCATCTATCGTAATCGGTATCAGGCTTCTTAAATGTCAGAATTTCCGGTAGCTCACCCAATTCAATAATTTCTAGTTGTGCGCGAGTTTGCTTGTTGTAAGCTATTTTCCCTCTGTGGTCAGGGACAATTTCCCAACACTTACCGTCTTCACTGCGACAAATAGCCATATCATCAGAATCGGAAAAATCTGGCGCATCAGGGTAAGAACGCGCTGATAAACCCACACCTTTTGCGACATACTCAAAATTAGTTCCAGCAAATTCTCTCGAATAAGGATTAACATGATAAACCTTTATCCAGCCGGCTTGAGTCGCTAATCTGTCTTCACCTAATATGGCAATTTCTGAATCTAAGATAGATTCTTGTGTCACTATTATTCCCGCCTTGACGACGTAGTTAAATGCGATATTACGAGGTCTTGACACTCCTATATAATCCTTACTCGCTTCCCCGAGATGAGTCTTTTCAATCCATTTAACTCTTGTCGAAATATTGCTACTTTCGGGAACATCCCACTTCAATTTACCACGATCATTGAGTGAAAAGGTAAGAATATTATCACCAGGCGCATAAATTTCCTGTACCAAATAAGACCCTTCTTGCCATGATAATAATGAACGAGATGGATCTACCCCTCTTCCATCATCCCAACCCCGGATAAATTCTCCCCTTAGATCGGGTAATCTACCGTCAGGATAAACTTCTGCCAACTTCGGGTACTGTAATTTATTGAAAAATGCACCATTACAAGTGAGATAGCCGATAGGTGGATAGGGCAACGGCCAAGGAATAGGAGAACCAACAGGAATTTCATTAGCTGTTTTAATCCGATTATCTATCTCTTCGCGGGTATACTCACGTAATGAATTTATTACTTCCTGAACAAGCTTCTGTGTAACCACTAATGTATCGCTATTGCCAATCACATTTGTAAGCTGGACAACACCTTTTTGTGTTAATGAGGCACTGGGAATGTCTGTTGTAATTTTTTGCTCTAATGCTTTATTTAATTGCGCGGTTAGTTTGGTTGTGTTCCCATCATCCAGAACATCATTGCCAGATCGTACCGCGATAAAATCAGCCACGGCAGATGATACCATTGACGCTTGACGTAATACTTTATTTAACAAGTGAGTGGGAACATTATCGGGTGAAAATCCAGTCTGCAAACTCTGATTGACCTCATATTCTTCTTGACTCACTACATTCGCATTATTATTAATAGAAAAAGCCTTAAAATCATTCTTAGGATTCATATACTTTCTCCTTAAATTACATAATATTCTTTTATACCCGTTATCTTTCAAGCTGCCTCTTTGTTGGCTGCACTCGCTCACCCCGGTCACATAGTTTTCTATGCTCCCGGGGATTCACTCCCTTGCCGTCGCGATGCATCTTGAAATCCATAGGGTATATACCGAATGAACTTCAAGATGCTTGAGATGTCAGATATAAAAACATTTAAATTCAACAACATAATCGTTTTTCAAACATGCACTTTGAAGTATCTTGAGTATATAATCAATATATTGAGTTATTGCAAAAATAATCCCCTTGCAATTCACACCAATTAAAGTCTAGTTCAGAAAAAGAATAATGCAGTGTTCTTATTACTTATTAAGGTTAAATATTTTTGTATCATTACCAGCAATAAGCACCCCAATATTTTGGAATCGAAAATATACATCTAGAAATTATTTCGTTCTTATTCCTTCTATATATTCCTACAATTCTCCCTACTTAGCGTTCCACACTGAATCTTTACCCTAACACCTAATCTACCGTGTTCAAGAATATCGTATGGCTCTCCGTCTTCATAAGATACACGCTCGTTATTTTCATAAAGGTCGGAAGCCCAAATCCTCTCATGCCGACCAAATTTCCCTAGAAAAACCAACCTGTTAGGGTTGGTTTTTTTATGGCTGGGGGTTGGTGTAAAACTCCGCTTGCCTGACTTCATTTATTTTCTATTTAATATATTAATTAATAGAAATTATAATTAATCGTTATAACCAATTTCCCGACCTGCAAATTTTTTGTAGGTACATACAAAAGCCCCATATGAACTACCCCTACCAAAGAAGAT